>NZ_JBSGJZ010000033.1:0-92943 GCF_053605825.1 Saccharopolyspora sp. NPDC003752
GTTGGCAGGGTTACCGCTGGGCACGTCAGGATCGGACTTGACGTGCTAACCCCACGGACAAATCCGGGGGTCTGCGCACTACGTCTACCTGATCACGCCGTAGAGGCTGTTGATCCGCTCGTCCTCGGCGTTGGCCAGGTCGTGGCGAGCGAGGATCTCCGCCTTGATCTCGGCGCTCAGCGAGATGAGCCGGGGCAGGTTCGAGGGGGTGACCGGAAGGCCGAGCCGACCTGATTCGACCACTGCGTAGAAGGCGCCGCCGTAGGCGATGTCGACTCGGGCGGTTCCCCGGGACGTGGGCACTTCGACGTCCAGGGAGTAGGCGTAGGAGGCGATGTTGACGAAGCGCACGCACGGGTGGCCGCCCTCGTCTTGGACGTGGCAGGTCACGCGTCCGGAAGGGACGTCGAGGACGATCTTGTTTCCGTCGCGTGGGGTGACGTACCCCGTCGTGTAGGCCCAAGTGGCGGCTGCGATGGAACCGTGGCCGCAGGCGGTGCTGAAGCCTTCGCGGTGGAAGAAGATCAGGCCGAGGTCTGCGCCGTCGTCGTCGGGCTCGGTGACGAAGCAGCCGTACATGTCGGCGTGGCCGCGCGGTTCGAGGGTGAGCATCGCCCGCGTCTCGTCGAGGCGAGCGATCGCGTCGTCCCGCTTGTCGAGGATGGTCGAGCCCCGAGGGGGCTGGACGCCGCCCAGCACGATCCGGAAGGGCTCGCCGGCGGTGTGGTAGTCAACGGTGCTGACCAGCTTCGGCTGTCCTGTCATGGGAATCTCCTTCCGAGGTGGAGCGCGCAACGAGGTACCAGCTGGATCAGGAGGACGCCGCGGACCGCAGCGGGCGCGTCATCTCGTGCAGCCAAGCGGAGACCTCCGGTGCCAGCAGGTTCCGGAGTTCGTTCTCGACCATCTCGTGGTACTCGTCGATCCAGCGGATCTCCTCGTCGGAGAGGGCCTCGAGGTCGATCAGCCGCCGATCGATGGGGGCGAGCGAGATCACTTCGAACCCGCACATCGGGAGCTCGCCTCCCGGCGGTACGACCGGTTCCCCGATGAGGAAGGTGTTCTCCACCCGCACGCCGAACTCGTCGGGGCGGTAGTAGCCGGGTTCGTGCTCGATGATCATCCCGGGCAGCAGCGGAACCTCGTTGCCCCGCTTCCAGTGCATGTACATCGGACCCTCGTGCACCTTCAGGAAGGAGCCGATCAGGTGCGCCGTGCCGGGGCCGTAGTCGAGGCCCGCACGCCAGAAGTGCTGGCGGGCTACGGCGTCGATGTGCATCGCGCCGATTCCGGGCGGGAAGCGCAGCACGGCGTGCGCGATGTGAGCCTTGAGGGCGAGCGTGTGCGCGTGGACGTGCTCCGGGCGAGGCGTGCCGATCGGCACCGTGCGGGTGATGTCGGTTGTTCCGTCGTGGTACTGGGCGCCGCCGTCGATCAGGAACACCTCGCCCGGTTCCAGCGGGACGTTGCTCTCGCTCGTCGGTGCGTAGTGCGGGTACGACGAGTGCGCCCCGACGCAGGCCGCCACCGGAAAGCCCAGTCCCCAGTAGCGTTCGTCGGCCTCGTGCAGTTCGCCGTACCGCCGGGCGACGGCGAGTTCGTCCACGCTCCCGGTCGGGCCGTTGGTGTCGATCCAGTGCAACAGCTGGACCAAGATCGCTCCGTCGCGCCGATGCACGTCGCGCGCCCCAGCGATCTCCTGCTCGTTCTTCACCGCCTTGGCAAGGTGGCACGGATCGCTTCCGTGCACGACCTGCGCGCCGGCCTCGCGCAGCTGGGATTCGATCGCGACCGGGGTGGTCGCGGGGTCCACCAGCACGCGAGATCCCGCCAAGGTCTTGAGGTGATCGGCGAACATCGCCGGTGGGTGGATCCGGATGTCCTCGCCCAGTTGTTCGCGCGCTCGGTCGTCCAGGGATCCCGGTTCCACGAACAGGTCCACACTCGCATCGTCGTGCAGCACGGCCCGGCTGGGCGGGGCCGGGAGGAAGGGCAGCCCACCGCCGCGCATGTTCACCAACCACGCCGTGTTGTCGCAGGTCGCGATCACCGCCGCCGAGCATCCGCCGCTGAGCTCCCCGGCGATCCGGTGGCGCTTCGAGGCGGAGCTCTCGCCTGCCAGGCGAACCGGATGCACGTGGGCCGGCAGCACCTCGACGGCCGGCCGGTCCTGCCAGATCCCGTCGACCAGGTTCTCCGGCACCGCAACGGTTTCGAAGGACGATTCTCGGCTCAACGCGCGAAGCACTTCGAGCGAGGCGATGGAGTGCAAGGCGGGATCGAAGCCGATCGCACCGCCATCGGCATGCCGAGCGACGTAGCCCTGCCACGAGAGGCCGACCAGGTCGTGGACCTCGAAGAGGTCCTCCGCGCACTGCTGCGCGGCTTGCCTGGTGTAGCGGGCATCCGTGAGCAGCGCCGCTCGGTCCAGCAGCACGACCGCGATGCCGGCCGAGCCGCGGAATCCGGTCAGCCACTCCAACCGGCAGTCGGCGGCGGGCGTCCATTCGTTGAGGTAGTGGTCTTCGTGCGGGATCAGGTAGCCCGTCAGATCGCGTCGAGACATCTCCGAACGCAGACGAGCAACGCGGTCGCGGTGGTCGGGTGTGCGCAAAATGATCTCCTCGATGCTGTGCGGTGCAGGTCGGGTCAGCCGGTCGCCTCGCTCGATGTGCTGCGCCCGAGCGCCGACCGCGACGGCGGTTGCTGCGGACTAGCGTCACTGCGACTGGCACGGCACAGGCGCGGGAGCCTGTTCTCGTTGCAAGGGCGGTCATGTGCTGCCGAGCGGTGCACCCCCCTGCACGACCAGTCGTGGCCGTTGCTGGTCCCAAAGCGCGGCGGGGTCGGTGAACGGATCCCCGTCCAACAGCAGGAGGTCGGCCCGGGCGCCGACCGCGATCCGGCCCAGATCGGCGCGCTGGATGAGTGCGGCGTTGACCGAAGTAGCGGACCGGAGGCAGGCGAGCACGCCCGCGACCTCGATCTGCAGGCGCAGGCCCAGCAACTGCTCGTTCTCCAGGTCACCCATCAGGTCGGAACCGAAGCCGACTCGGACACCGGCGGCGAGCGCGCGCTCGATCGCCACTCCGCCTGCGTCGAGCACCTTCCGGTTCTTCTCCGCGGCGACCTCGGCGAGGCCGACCTCCGCACCGCGTCGGGCCATCGCGTCGTAGGCGATCAGCGTGGGCACCAGGAAGGCTTCGTGCTCGGCCATCAGCGATGCGGTCGGTTCGTCGAGCAGGTTGCCGTGCTCGATCGAGCGCACGCCGTTGACCACGGAATGCCGGACGGCCTCGGAGGAGTAGGCGTGCGCCGCGACGTAACTGCCTCGTCGGGCCGCCTCGTCGGCCACTGCCGCGATCTCCTCGGCGGAGTACTGCGCGGGCAGCAGCGGATCGGCGGGGGAGACCACGCCACCAGAGGTCATCATCTTGATGGCGTGCGCGCCGTGCCGGAATCGTTCTCGGACAGCAGCGCGCAGCGGCGTCACACCGTCGACGACCTCGTTCATGTGTCCACCGTGGACGCAGATGTCGAGTTCGGCCGGTCGGCAGTCGCCATGACCGCCGGTCTGGCTCAGCGCAGGCCCGGTGTAGAGGTAGCGCGGTGCGGGGAACAGCCCGGCATCGATCGCCATGGCGAGCCCGATGTCGCCACCGGCGACGTCGCGAACGGTGGTGAATCCGCGCCGCAGCGCGGCCTCCAGCCTGCGCGCTCCGGCCAGCGCGAGGAAGCTCAGCGGCCCGCTTTCGAATTCCAGGTTGTTCAGGGATATCCCGTAGGCGTGGAAGTGCGCGTCGATCAGGCCCGGGATCACGGTCGCGCCCCTGGCGTCGACGACCCTGCCGGCCCGGCTCACCCGCGGTCCGATCTCAGCGATGACACCATCGGCGACCCGCAGCGATCCCTCGGTCGGTTCGGCGGACCAGCCGTCGAAGATGACAGCGTTCTCGAGCGTCAAGTCCCCTGCTGAGCTGGGCATCGAGTCTCTCCCGTTGATCTGCCCCGAAGCCCATGGGCTGCGGATGCGCCGGTGTGGCGAGGCGTTCGTGCGGCGAACAGCTGAGCGATCTTGAACCCGGTTGCCGGGAGCGGGGCACGACTCGCTGATCGGCCGGCACAAGCGGTTGCGACGGGAACCGCATCGAGTGCGCAGGCTCCCCTTCGGTGTCGAACCTCGATCGTTCGGTAAAGTGAACGATCTCACGTTAGGGTACGGGCTCTCGGGTGTCAATCGAGGGGTGGATTGGGCTCGACGAGCCTGCGGATTTTCCTTGCGTGGTTCGAGATTCAACAGATCGCGTGTGTGGTGGCAACGACGCCGCGCGTGCGCGCGTGCTGAGCGTAAAGCGTTCGTTCTACTGACCGATTCTTGAGGCGGGATGCCGGACGGCCCACGCCCGGCACCGGCCCAACGGACGGTCTCCTCCGGTTGTGCATCTGCTCAAGCGGTGTCGACTCGGTTGTGGCGGTTGGACCGTAGCGTGGCCGAGCCCCGCGCAAGCATTCTGTGCCGCACCGAACCGAGCTGATCGGGAGATCGACTGGTGAACGCACAGCAGGACCACCGCGACGCAGACGTCCTCATCGTGGGTGCCGGTGCCTCCGGCGGAGTGGCGGCCCTCGAACTGGCCACGCGCGGGTTCCGCGTGGTCTGCCTCGAGCAGGGCGACTGGGCACTCCCGGACGACTTTCCCGGCGGGAAGCCCCAATGGGAACTGGCCCGCCTGAAGCAGTGGAACCCCAGCCCGAACGCGCGCGGAGCAGCAAGCGACTACCCGATCGACACCGCCGAGAGTCCGATCGAGCCGCTCATGTTCAACGGCGTCGGAGGCAGCACCATCCTGTTCTCCGGTCACTGGGTGCGGGCGTTGCCCTCCGACTTCCGGGTCAGGACCCTCGACGGGGTGGCGGACGACTGGCCGTTCACCTACGAGGATCTGCGCCCGTTCTACGACGAGGTCACCCACCACATCGGTGCGTCCGGGCTCGATGGCGACCCGGCCTACCCGGATGCGCACACGTTTCCGCTGCCGCCGCTGCCGATCGGCAAGTACGGTCTCGCCGCGGCGAAGGGGATGGACAAGCTCGGCTGGCACTGGTGGCCCGCGCCCAACGCCATCGCCTCGCGGAAGTTCAAGAACCGGCCCGCCTGCCTGCGGTACGGCGCGTGCGAGTCCGGGTGCCCGACCGGAGCGAAGGCGAGCACCGACTTCACCCACTGGCGCGAGGCGATCGACGCCGGAGCGGTCCTGGTGACCGGAGCCAGGGTGCGGCAGCTCACGGTCGACAACCGCGGTCTGGTGACCGGCGCCGAGTACGTCGATCGCGACGGCGCCCTGCACCACCAGGCGGCAGGCGTGACCGTGCTCGCCGCCAACGGGATCGGCACCCCGAGACTGCTGCTCAACTCGACGTCCGCGCAGTTCCCCGACGGCCTTGCGAACTCCTCGGGCCTGGTGGGCAAGCGGCTGATGGTGCACCCCTATGCCTCGGTGTACGGAACCTACGAGGAGGAGCTCGAGACCTGGCTGGGTCCTACCGGGCAGGCACTGCAGTCCTTGCAGTTCTACGAGACCGACGCGGACCGGGGCTTCGTCCGAGGGGCGAAGTGGAACCTGATGCCGACCGGCGGCCCGCTCACCCACACGTTGTGGGAGCCCGGCCAGGACTGGCGCGAAGCGTTCGGACCGGCCTTCCACAGCCGGCTGCGGAGCACCTTCGGGCGCTACACCGAGTGGGGCATCACCACCGAAGACCTGCCGGAGGAGCACAACGAGGTCGTCCTCGACTTGGCGACCACCGACTCCGACGGCATCCCGGTGCCGAAGATCCGCTACACCATCGGCGAGAACACCGAGCGCATGCTCAAGTTCCACGTCGACCGGGCCATCGAGGCGCACCTGGCCTCAGGGGCCACCGCGGTCCACCCCATCCCGGTCGTCCGCGACAGCGGCTGGCACCTCCTCGGCACCGCCCGCATGGGCACCGACCCCGCCACCTCCGTCGTGGACGAGTACGGCCGCGCCCATGACGTGCCCAACCTCTTCGTCATCGACGGCAGCGTGTTCGTCACTTCGACGGGCGTCAACCCGACCGCCACCATCATGGCCGTCGCGCTGCGGGCGATGCGCCACCTCGCTGACAACCGGCACGACCAGACCACTGCCTGAGGACCCCGTGATGCTTGATCCCGAACAGCGACGCACTTTCGCCGCACTCGCCGACGTTCTCATCCCGGCGTCCGAGCCGATGCCGTCGGCCACCGCAGCAGGGGTTCCCGAGGCGTTGATCGATCAGGCCCTCGGCTACCGGCCGGACCTGACCGAAGCGTTCGTCGGCGCGGTGGCCTCGTGCGCCGACCAGGAGCCCGAGGCGGCGCTCGACGAGCTCGCCGCGCGCGGTCCCGGCCAATTCCAAGCCCTCACCCTGCTCACCGCCGGCGCCTACTTCCTGAGCCCCCAGGTGAATTCCGCCCTCGCCCACGACCCGCCGCCGCGCGCAGCGAACGACGACACCGACACCTACGTCGACATGTTGGTGGACGTCGTCGAGCGCGGTTTTCCGACCAGTCGAGCCTGACGAGCGAAGGATCCACGATGACCGAGACACGACCGCAGATCGACGCGGCCCCCCTGACCGGCGACGACCCGGCGCCGGTCGGTGCCGAGCCGGAAGCGCTGACGCACTTCGTCGACGGCGCTCGCTGGGCGGGCACCGGGACCGAGACCTGTCCAGTGGTCAACCCCGCGACGGGGCAGCCGATCGCCCGGGCCCTGCGCGGCACGGCGGCCGACGTCGACCAGGCTGTGGCCGCCGCCAGAACGGCGTTCGCCGACTGGCGCCAGAAGACGCCGAAGGACCGTGCCGATGTGCTGCTCGGAGCCGCGGCCGTGGTCGAGGCGAACGCCGAGGAGCTCGCGCGGCTGGAGTCCGCCAACGCGGGCAAGCCGATGCCGCTGGCCCGCGAGGACGTCGCCTTCACGATCGACACCCTGCGGTTCATGGCCGGGGCGGTCCGCGCTCAGCAGAGCTTGAGCGCCGGGGAGTACGTCGCCGGCCGCACCTCGATGATCGTGCGGGAGCCGGTCGGGGTCGTCGCCGCCATCACCCCGTGGAACTACCCGCTGCTCACCGCAGCCTGGAAGATCGGGCCGATCCTGGCGGCCGGCAACACCTGCGTGCTGAAGCCGTCCGAGCAGACCCCGCTGACCGCTCTGCGCCTGGCAGAGCTGCTGGCCGGCGTGCTGCCCGCCGGGGTGCTCAACGTGATCACCGGTGACGGGCCGGTCGTCGGCGAGGCGCTTGCGACCCACCCGGACGTCGCGCTCGTGTCGGTCACCGGCAGTGTCCGCAGCGGCCAGGCGGTGGCCCGCGCGGCCGCCGAGTCGCTCAAGCGCGTGCACCTGGAGCTCGGCGGCAAGGCGCCCGTCCTGGTGTTCGCCGACGCCGACCTGGACGCGGTGGCCGACGGCGTCGCGTTCGCCGGCTTCGGCAACTCCGGACAGGACTGCGGTGCCGCCTGCCGGGTCCTCGTCGAGGAGTCGGTGTACGACGACCTGGTCGCGCGGCTGGTGTCCCGGGCGGAGGCGCTGGCCGTCGGCGACCCGGCGGAGGGGGATCACGTCGAGATGGGCCCGCTGGTCTCGCAGGCGCATCGCGACCGGGTGGTCGGCTTCCTGGACCGGGCCCACGCCGAAGGCGTGCGAGCCGCGACCGGCGGCAAGGCACCGGGCGGTGCCGGTTTCTTCGTCCCCCCGACCGTGCTGGTGGACATCCCCGACGGGGCCGAGTGCACCCGCGAGGAGATCTTCGGCCCGGTCGTGACGGTCGAGACGTTCACCCGCGAAGACGCCGCGGTCGCCGCGGCCAACGGCACGGGGTACGGGTTGTCGGCGTCGGTCTGGACGGAGAACGCGCGGCGGGCCGCCGACCTGCCCGGCCGGCTGGACTTCGGGACGGTCTGGGTCAACGACCATCTCGCGTTCGCCACCGAGATGCCGTGGGGCGGCTTCAAATCCTCCGGCTACGGGCGCGACCTGTCGGCGTACGCGCTCGACGACTACTCGCGCACCAAGCACGTGATGGTCAACCGGTCCCGTTAGCGGAGGAAGGAGCGGAATGAGCGAGCAGCTGACAGGGCGGCAGGAGAGCATCGAGTCGGCCACCATCCAGCCCATCCCGCTGGACCGGCGGCACGGCACGAACCGGGACATGTTCACGATCTGGTTCGGCACCAACATCATGGTCCTGGCCATCGTCACGGGTGCTCTGGCCACCACGCTCTTCGGCCAGCCGGCCTGGTCCGCGGCCCTGGCGATCGTCATCGGCAACCTGTTCGGTGCGGTCTTCATGGCACTGCACTCCGCGCAGGGCCCGCGTCTCGGCGTACCTCAGATGGTGCAGACCAAGGGCCAGTTCGGCTCCTGGGGCTCCGTGCTGATCGTGCTGATCGTGGTGTGCATGTACCTCGGGTTCTTCACCTCGATCCTGGTCTTCGGAGGTGAGTCCCTCGCGTCCGTCATCCCACCTCTGGGGCAGCGCGGCGGCATCATCCTGATCGCGGCCGTCAGCCTCGCGGCCACCATCTGGGGATACAAGCTGATCCACGCCTATGCGCGGATCATGACCTACGTCTCGGGCGCGGTTCTGCTGCTGGCGTTCGTCTGGGCGTTCGTGGTGCACCCGGTCCCAGCCACCTTCTTCCACACCAGCGGTGCCGGCCTGGCCGGGTTCATGAGCATTGTTTCGGCGTCGGCCGTCTGGCAGATCGCCTACGCGCCGTACGTCTCGGACTACTCCCGCTACATGCCGGCGCGGACCGGAGCGAAGCCGGCGTTCTGGATGAGCTACTGGGGCACCAGCCTCGGTTCGATCCTGCCGATGTTCCTCGGCGCAGGCATCGGGTTGCTCCTGCCGGACCTGGACCCCGTCGTCGCGCTGACCAAGGCGACTGCCGGGATCAGCGTGCTGGTCGTCGCTGTGTTCAGCATCGGCGTGGCGGCCACGAACGCGATGAACCTCTACTGCGGCACCCTGTGCACGATCACGATCGCGCAGACGTTCGCGCCGCGCTTCACCGCCGGCAGCCGCGAGCGGGCCTGGATCGCGACCGGGCTCGTCGTGGTCGCGCTCGGGGTGGCGCTCACCGCTGGCGACGACTTCGTGGCGACGTACAACAACTTCCTGACGTTGCTGCTCGGCTCCCTGGTCCCGTGGACGGCGGTCAACCTCGTCGACTTCTACCTGGTCCGGCACGGCGACTACGCGGTCGAGGACTTCTTCCGGCGCGACGGCGGTCGCTACGGGTTGGTGAACTGGCCGGCGGTGATCTGCTACCTGATCGGGGTCGCGGTCCAGCTGCCCTTCATGGTCGTCGGTACGGCGTACACCGGGCCGATCGCCAGGCTTCTCGGCAACACCGACATCTCCTTCATCGCCGGCCTGCTCATCGTGTCGCCGCTGTACTACGTCACCGTCACGGCGCTGGCCCGGCGCACGGCGGGCGCCGGCGAGACCGTCACGAGTGTCGCGGACGCGCAGCCGCAACCCGAGTAGCCGAGCGACCAGATCTACCCCGGAGACGGTTCGTCCGGCGTCCTTCGCCGATCCACCCACCTCCCACTGAACGGAGCCACCCAACGATGAGCGACCACCAGCCGATCGGTGCCCTCGAAGCCACCGCGGTCCCGCGCTTCGCCGGGTTCGGGACCTTCGCGCGGATCCCGGCCATCGACGCCGTGCCCGACTACGACATCGCCGTTCTGGGCGTCCCCTTCGACGGAGGCACGTCCTACCGGCCCGGCGCCCGGTTCGGGCCGATGGGGGTCCGGCAGGCCTCGCGGCACCTGCGGCCGAGGTTCCACGTCGAGCTCGACTCCGCGCCGCTGGAGCAGGTCCAAGTCGTCGACGCCGGCGACGTTCCGTGCACGCCGTACTCCATCGACGAGGCGGTCCACCAGATCGAGGGGTTCGCCCGCGAGGTCGTCGGGAACCGGGATCGGCGCCTGGTGACCATCGGCGGCGACCACACGGTTGCGCTGCCGATGCTGCGCGCGGCGCGGGACAAGCACGGCCCGATCGCGCTCATCCACTTCGACGCGCACCTGGACACCTGGGACACGTACTTCAAGGCCCCGATCACCCATGGGACGGTGTTCCGCCGCGCGTTCGAGGAGGGCCTGCTCGCCGAGGAGAAGTCGATCCACGTCGGCATCCGCGGGCCCATCTACGACCGGCTCGACCTCGTCGACGACGCATCGTTCGGATTCCGGGTCATCCGGGCCGGGGACCTGGACACGCTCGGAATCGACGGAGCCGTCGATGCGGTGCGGCGGCGGGTGGGGGACACCCCGGTCTACCTCTCGATCGACATCGATGTGCTCGACCCGGCGTTCGCGCCGGGCACGGGTACGCCGGAGATGGGCGGCTTTTCCAGCCGTGAACTGCTGCACCTGCTTCGCCGGCTCGACGGTCTCAACCTGGTCGGAGCCGACGTGGTCGAGACGGCTCCGGCGTACGACCACGCCGAGATCACGTGCGTGGCGGCCGCGACGGTGGCCTTCGACCTCATCACGCTCATGAGCAAGACCGAGGCGCGGACGCCCGGCCCGTCGTCCCCAGCTTGACCGGTCCAGGCGCCTGCCGGTTCTCGTTGCGGAGCGTGCAAACGCACAAGAGCTGTCATACGCCTGTGTAGCGTGTGGCCATGGCAATCACGGTGGCGGATCTGCTCGGGCTGCCACACCTGCGGCTGCACCTGCACTCCGGTGCGGGCGGGCTCGGTCGGGAGGTCTCGTGGACGCACACGTCCGACTTGCCCGAGCCGTGGCAGTGGCTGGCCGGTGGTGAGCTCCTGATGACCAACGGCATGTCCTTCCCGGCCGCGGGAGCCCGGCAGCGGGCCCACATCGAGCGCCTGGTGGACGCCGGGGCGAGCGGCCTGGCGATCGGGGAGCGGATGTACTGCCCGCCGCTGACCGATGAGGTCGCGGAGGAGAGCGAGCGGCTGGGGTTCAGCATCTTGACGGTGGACTACCCCATGCCGTTCGTGGCCATCTCGCAGGCCGTTGCCGCCGCGAATCTGCTGGAGCAGTCGGACCGGCTGATCCGGACCGAGCGGATCTACCACGCCATGCAGCGAATGGTGACCCATCGAGGGGAATCATCGGTGCTCTCCCAGGACCTGTCGCAGCAGCTGGGCTGCGAGGTGCGCGTCTGCCACCGGGAGTCGGCCCAGCCGTGGTACCCGCAGGACCCGCGCTTCGACCCGGTGCTCACCGAGGCACTGCGCCAGACGGCATCAGGCGCTTCCGACCTGCGCGCCGGTGCGTTCGCGGTCCCCCTGCGGGACGGGCGCGAGCTGCGACTGGTGGACATCCCGACACAGCCGAACGCGGTGTTGGCCCTGGTGTCGGTCGACCGCAGCGTGCTCGACGCGATCCTCATGCAGCACGCGGTCACGGTGCTCGCCCTGGAGCTCTCGCAGTCGCTGGCCAGGATCGAGCACGACCGCCGACTGGGCGCCGAGCTGTTGGCCCAGCTGATCGAGGGACAGATCGACGCGCACAGCGGTAGCCGCCAGCTGGACGCGCTCGGCTTGGACGTCTCGCAGGCCGAGATCTTCGCGGTCACCTGCGGTGACATCGCCAAGCTTCGAGAGCTGCACGTGGCGCTGTGGCGGAACGGTGTGCGTCAGCTCGTCGTCCATCGGCGGGGCGTGCTGTACGTCCTCTGCGTCGACGGCGACCAGGCCAACTCCGTGATGCGCGCGAACCTCGGCGACGAGGCGCTGGTGGGGATCAGTGGACCGATCGCCACCGTCGAGCGGATCCCCGAGGCGGCGCGAGAGGCGGGTTGGGCGGCCCGCGCTGCGGCCGGCGTCACCCCGCACACCTTCAGGTACGGCGACGCCACGCCGCTGCTGGGTGTCGCAGGGATCGACGACGCGAACGCCCTGGTCTTGCGCGTGCTGGGCCAGCTCATCGACTACGAACGACTGCACCAGTCAGAGCTCTTGCACACGCTCGAAGCGTTTTTCGACAACCAGCGCTCCTGGCGGAAGACGGCGGATGCGTTGCACGTGCACCGGCAGACCGTTCTCTATCGGATCCGCAAGGTCGAGGAGATCACCGGGCACGACGTGAGCGACACGCGTGACATCGCCGAGCTCTGGCTTGCCCTGCAGGCTCGCGCGCTTCTCGGAGATGCCTGACTCGGGTTGCCGATCCATGCCGGTCACGTTGTGAAACTCCCCGACGGCAACACGCGCACGCACGGCCCGCTGTTCCTGTCCGAACGCCGCCCGGTCCCGGCCCGCCGCCCCGCGGCCGCCGACATCTGCCCGCACACCGGTCGCGCCCGCCTGGGCTACACCGCGCCCGCGTCCTGCTGGACAAGTACGCCGGGCTCGACCTGCACCAGCTGCGCCACAGCGCCGCCACCCACCTCGGCGAAGCCGAAGTCCCGCTGTCCCCGATGGGCAGGTGAGTGGCGGCGTCGCAGTCGTAGGAGCCGACCCGGACAATTACGAGAGATCGAAGGGGGCGGGGGAGTGGCCTTCCCAGATCTGTCGGGATGCCTGTTCGGGGTAGGGCCGAGTCTTCGACTCGGTGTCCAGGACGCGGGTGAGGTGCCCGCCGGGCCGGTGGGCGGACCAGCCCGCGTCGCCGGTGGTGACGAAGCGGACCCATGCCTCCTGGAGTTCGCGGGAGAGCGCGACGGCCTCGGGAGTGGGCTCCTCGCCGATGAGCTGGGTGCCGACGGGGCTGTCCAGCGTGCCGAACGCCAGGGGCACGTCGAGGCTGTGGCAGGCGCCCAGGATGCCGCCGAGGGCCGGGGCAACCCAGCACAGTTCGAACAGGTACGAGGTGCCGCCGGCTGCGGCGTTCGCCTCGGCCAGCTTCTGTGACGGCATGCGGAAGAGGGCGTCGGAGTACACCGTCTCCACCAGCTCCTCCGGGCCTGCCTGCGGGAACGCGGCACGGTAGGCCCGCGCGCCGTCCGGCTGCGGGGCGAGCAGTTCCAGGGCTGCGTGGGCGTCCTCCTCGGTGAAGGTGCCGTACCGTCCGCTCACGACGCTGAAGTACCGGAATTCGTCCCGGGCGTGGCCGACGAGCAGTTCGGTCCCGCTCGCGCGCGCGCCGGTCAGCGCGGGCCAGGGCGTTTCCGGGAGGACCTCGCCGTCGACGACGGGGCACAGCGCGGTGCCGGCCTCCGTGAGGCGTCCCCAGCTCTCCCGGTGCGCGTGGAGGCCGGCGTTGAAGGAGGTGAGCTCGGCGGCCAGGTGCCATGGGTCGATGTCGCGCAGGGCCTCGGCGGTGGGGGCCGCCGCGCCGAGCCGGTCCGCGAACGCGGCGGTGACCTGCCGTGCCAGCGCGGGGGTGCTGTGCAGCCCCGGCACCGAGTGGGCGATGGCCCGCCGGAACAGTCCGCGCGCGGACTTCATCGTCAGGAGGGCGGCGACCGAGCCCGCCCCGGCGGACACCCCGGCCACGGTGACCTGGCCGGGGTCGCCTCCGAAGGCGGCGATGTTGCGCTGCACCCACTCCAGCGCCGCGATCTGGTCCAGGAATCCGCGGTTGGGCGGTACGTCGTCGAGGAACGCGAATCCCTCCGCGCCCACGCGGCAGTTGATGGTCACCACGACGACTCCCGCCTCGGCCAGCGCTGCCGGGTCGTACATCGGGTCGCTCGACGCCGCCGAGAGGTAGCCGCCCACGGGGATCCACACCAGCACCGGCAGTCCCGCCGCGCCGGGATCCGGAGTGCCGACGTTGAGCGTCAGCCAGTCGGTGCCCTGCGGGGGCACGTCGATCGGCAGGGACAGCGGCACCACGGGGCCGAACTCGACCGCCTGCCTCGTCCCCTCCCAGCGGTGCGGCGGCGCGGGCGCGGCGAAGCGGAGCGCTCCGACCGGGGGCTGGGCGTAGGGGATGCCGCGGAACACCGCGTGCCTCTGCCGCCGGCGCCCCTGCACCACGCCTTCCGTGGTCCGTACCTTTGGCTGTTCGGGCATGACGATTCCTTCCCTCGAGTGGACCCCAGGGTTATGGGTCAGATGTATTATGTCAACTGTATTGGAACAGTCCCGGGATACGAGGGAGGGGCCGGCGATGCCGAAACAGGTGGATCACCGCGGACGCCGCGAAACGATCGCCCGCGCACTGTGGCGGGTGGTGGAGCAGCGCGGCGTCACACAGCTGACGATGCGCGTGGTGGCGCAGGAGGCGGGCATGTCACTCGGGCAGCTGCAGCACTACTTCGCCTCCCGGACCGCCATGCTCTCCTTCGCCATGGACTTCGCGTCCGAGCAGACCTCGGTGCGCATGCACCAGGGGCTCGAAAAGCTCGGTGACCGTCCGCACCCCCGTGACGTGCTGCGACTGACGCTCGCGGAAATGCTCCCCCTGCATGCCGACGCCCGCGCGACCAGCCGGATGAGCGCCGCCTACGTCCTGGAGGCGCTGCACGACGAGGCCGTGCACGAGCAGGCGCGCCGCGGCCTCGTCCAAGGGCGGGCCCTCGTCGAGCGGCTGGTCCACCAGGCGATCGCCGACGGGCACATCGACTCCGGCCGCGACCCGGCGACCGAGACCAACCTGCTCCTCGCCCTCACCGGCTTCACCCCCCTGATCGAACTCGACGTGATCGAGCCCCAGGACGCGCTCGCCGCGATCGACGTGCATCTGGACCGGCTGTTCAGGAGTACGTGACCTGCCCCCGGACACGACCTGACCCAACTGATGATCTTCGTGCTTTTCGGGCCGGGCATTGACACCTTGCCGCTTCGCGGCGCCTGAGCAGCGGACTCCGGATCGTCCCTTCCGCGAGTGCCGGATCGGCACTATATTCCGAATAACATTCACGTTTCGGGGAGTGATCGAGATGAAGGTCCCGCGCTTGCCCTCCGATTTCGTCTGGGGCGTGTCCACCGCGGCGTTCCAGATCGAAGGCGCCACCGCGGAAGGAGGCCGGGGACGTTCCATCTGGGACACCTTCACCGCCACTCCCGGCAAGATCGCGCGCGGCGAGCACGCCGACGTCAGCACCGACCACTACCACCGCTATCTCGAGGACGTCGCGCTGATGTCCGATCTGGGCGTGGACGCCTACCGGTTCTCGCTGGCCTGGCCCCGCATCCAGCCCGACGGTCGCGGTCCGGCGAACCCCGAGGGAATCGCGTTCTACGACCGCCTGCTCGACTCGCTCTGCGAAGCAGGCATCGACCCGGTCGCCACGGTCTACCACTGGGACACCCCGCAGGCGCTGGAGGACCGGGGCGGGTGGCTCAGCCGCGAGACCGCCGAGCGGTTCGCCGAGTACGCCGCGATCGTCGGCGAGCGCTTCGCGGACAGGGTGAAGATGTGGATCCCGCTCAACGAGCCGATGGTCATGTCGATCTTCGGCTACGGAATCGGCGAGTACGCGCCGGGCAAGGCGCTGCTGCTCGACGCGATTCCGACCGCGCACCACCAGCTCCTGGCGCACGGCTGGGCAGTGTCGGCGTTGCGCGCGGCGGGTGCCCGCGCGGTGGGAACCGCGAACAACCACAGCCCGATCTGGGGTGAAGACCCGGAACCGGTGTCCTTCTTGGACGCGCTGATCAACCGCTTGTTCGCCGATCCGATCCTGCTCGGCAGCTACCCCGAGGTGCTGCATGACCGGCTTCCCGACGGCTTCGCCGACGACCTGCCGGCAATCGCCGCGCCGCTGGACTTCTACGGCGTCAACTACTACGAGCCGATGGCCGTCCGCGCGCCTCGGACCCCCGGCCCGCTACCGTTCGAACTCGTTCCGGTCGAGGGCTATCCGATGACCACCAACGGATCGCCGGTAGTGCCGGACGGACTGCGCGAGCTGCTCGTCCTGCTCCACGAGCGCTACCCGGAGATGCCGCCGGTGCACATCACCGAGAACGGTTGCAGCTTCGACGAAATCCACGACGCCGACCGCATCGACTTCCTCGCCCGTCACCTCACCGCCGTGCGCGAGGCCATGGACGCCGGTGCGGACGTGCGCGGCTACTTCGTCTGGTCGCTCCTGGACAACTTCGAGTGGTCGAAGGGGTACGCGTCGCGGTTCGGCCTGGTGCACGTCGACTACGACACGCTCGTGCGCACCCCGAAGGACTCGTTCGCCTGGTACCGCGACGTGATCAAGCGGTCGAGATGACCGCGCTCGCCGAGCCCCGAACCCCGGTCCGCGCCGGATGGACGACGTTGCTCTTCCTGGCCAATCTCGGACTGTGGCTGGCGTTCTACGCGCCGATCCAGGTACTGCTGCCCCGGCAGGCGGAACTGCTCGCCGGCGTGGACAAGGAGGTCGTCTTCGGCGTGGTCACCGGGGTCGGCGCGGCGGTGTCGGTGGTGGTCAACCCGCTGGCGGGCATGCTCTCCGACCGCACCACCTCGCGGTTCGGCCGCCGGCACCCGTGGACGCTCGGCGGCGCGCTCGTGGGGGCGGCGGGACTGGCGGTCCTCGCCGCGGCGGGCGACGTGGTGACCATGACGATCGGGTGGTGCCTGGTGCAGGCCGGGCTCAACGCGATGCTCGCGAGCCTGGCCTCGGCGCTGCCGGACCGGGTTCCGGTGCCGCAGCGGGCACGGATCGGCGGACTCGTTGGGATCAGCCAGATGCTGGGCACCGTCGCCGGCGCGCTGGTGGTGACGGTGCTGATCACCGGGCTCGCCGGGGGTTACCTGGCGTGCGCGGCACTGGTCGTGCTCGCGGCAGCGGCGTTCGTGCTGCGCACCCCGGACACCACGCTGCCGGCGAAGCCCGCAGGCGGGCTGGTCGCCGCAGCGCGGCGGCTCTGGGTGTCGCCGCGCAGGTACCCCGACTTCGCGTGGGGCTGGGGCTGCCACTTCATGATCAACCTGGGCAACGCCTTCGGCACGCTCTACCTGCTGTTCTTCCTAGGCGACGCCTTGCGCCACCCCGATCCGGAGACGGGTCTGCTGATCCTGATGGGCCTCTACGGTGCCGCGCTCACCGTCGGCGGGATCCTCGCGGGAGCGCTGTCGGACCGCACGGGGCGGCGCAAGCCCTACGTCCTGATCTCGTGCGTGCTGATGGCGCTGGCCGCGCTGCTGCTGGCCGCGTGGCCGACGTGGACCTCGGCACTGTGCGCCGCTCCGCTGCTCGGACTGGGCTTCGGGATCTACTGGGCGGTGGCGCTGGCCCTGCTGACGCAGGTGCTGCCGACCGCCGCCGACCGCGCCAAGGACCTCGGCGTGGTGAACATCGCGAACTCGCTGCCCCAAGTCGTCGCCCCGGCGCTCGCCACGCCGGTCCTGGCCCACCTCGGCGGCTATGCCGGGCTGTTCACCGCATCGGCGGTGGTCACCCTGCTCGCGGGCGTGCTCGTCACCCGCGTGCGCGGAGTCGCCTGACTCGCCCTGATCATCCAGTCGCGTTGGGTGACTCACCGTGCGCTCGAACCGGAATAGCAGGAAGTCTCCCGTTCTCCTAGTTCTGGGACAGCGCCAGCGCCCCGCCGAGACCGATCAACGTGGTGCCGCTGGCGACCTGCTGGCGGCGCCACCAACGCGGATTCCGGGCCATGCGGGCCGACAGCGGACCCGCGAAGGAGACGACGAGCAGGTCGGAAATCAGCACGAACGCCACGAAGATGGCCCCCAACAACAGGAAGACCAGCGTGGTCGAACCCCGCTCCGGGTGCACGAACTGGGGCAGGAAAGCCAGGAAGAACATCGCCGTCTTCGGGTTGAACACCTCGGTGATGAAGCCCTGCAGCACCGCGGACCCGCGCTGCCGCGGCGCTTTCGGCGGCTGCCCGCCGACGCCCGCGCGCAACTCCCACAACGCACGGGCACCCAGGTAGATGAGATAGGCCGCACCGACGAGCTTCACGACGGTGAACGCCACCGCCGAGGCCATCAGGAGCGCCGAAAGCCCGACGGCCGCCGCAAGCGCGTGCACCGAAGCGCCCAGGGTGTTGCCGAAGGCGGAGAACACGCCTTCGCGGGAGCCACCTCGGATGCTGCGGGCCAGCACGTAGAGCATGCCGGGACCGGGCACGAAAGCGATCAGCAGCACAGACCCGAAATAGGCCCACCACTCGGCAAAGTTCGGCACGCATCGAGCCTACTGGCCGGACGTGGGTCGTCCACCGCGGCCGCTACTCGTCGAGAGGATTACCTCCACACGTGATCGACAAGCTCGGCGGCTTCCCGCGCCGCGGCGTTCGGCAGGTACGCGCCTACGAGCTGCGCGGATCGCACCGCCCTGGGCAGGGGCGAATGCCACACCACGTCGATCGGAAGTCCAGCCAGGCGCTGCCCGACCAGTTCGGACTGCCGCTGCCCGACATCGGTCAGTTCGCCGAACGGGTCCGCCGCTCCGTGCCGTACCAAGTACACGTGCCGAGTTGCCACCGCCGATCTCCTTTCTCGTCAATGATCTATCCGGCTTGCCCTGTGTCAGCGGTGGCGCAGTGCGGCATGGGCCGCATCGAGGCGCTCGGATTCATCGCGTTCGGAGTGGTCGCCCGAGATGTCGTCGGCCCATTCGAGCAGTCGGTGGAGGTGATCATCGGCCGCGTTCGCGACGACGCGGGGGCTACCGAGCGCGACCTCACCGCTGGTCCCGTCGATGGTGACGAGGGTGCCGTCCCCGACGGCGCGACCGCCGGCTGTCGCAGAGCCGGTGTCGACGTCGACGGTGAGGTCGGCGACGCCCACGACCGCGGGCTTTCCCATGGCTCGCGCGACGACCGCGGCGTGGCTGGCCGGCCCGCCACGAGCGGTGACGATCCCGGTGGCGGCAGCAAGGCCATGCATGTCGTTCGGGGAGGTCTCCGGGCGGACCAAGATGACCGGGGCGTCCCGGGCCATTCGGACTGCTCCGTCGGCCGTGGTCGCCACTTTGCCGACTGCGACACCAGGACAGGCACCGAGCCCCCGGGCGAAGATGTCGGCCTCCTCGGATGACGCCATGCGTGGCGTGCGGACGTGCCGGAGATGCTGCGTCGAGACCCTGAGCAGCGCTTCGCGACGCCCGATGACCCGCTCGTCGACGAGCTCGGTGGCTACGCGGACCGCAGCACCTCCGACGAACCGACCAGGCCGGACCTGCAAGATCCAGAGCTCGCCGGCCTGGAACGTGAACTCGACGTAGCAGGCGTCGCGGTGGTGTCCTTCGATCCGGCTCAGGGCGTCGAGCAGCTCCGTCCACACCGTCGGTTCCCGTTCGGCGAGTTCGTGCAGAGGCCGGGTCATCGATCTACCGGAGACGACGTCTTCCCCCTGGTGCCCGAACAGGACTTCGCCGAACGGGATGTTTTCACCGGTGTTGGGATTGCGGCTGAACGCGACTCCGGTGCCGCTGTGGTCGTCGCGGTTCCCGAACACCATCGTCTGGACGATCACAGCTGTGCCGAGGTCGTGCGGGATGTCGTTCACCGCGCGATAGGTCCGTGCGCGCGGCGTGTCCCAGGACGAGAACACAGCCTCGACCGCCAACTCCAACTGGCGGGTCGCGTCGTCCGGAATAGGTTGATCGCCTCGCACTCGGACGGAGTTCTCGACTGCCTTGATCGCATCGGTGAGGCGCGCTTCCTCGTCCGCGGTTCCTCGCTCACGAAATCCTCTGTGGACGGTTCTCGTCCCGTCCGCGTTCGCGACCGCGGAGGCGAAGCTCGACAGGAACCGCAGCCGCGAATTCAATGCGAATGGCCGGTCGCCGGTCTCGGCGGCCAGGCCCGCAGTGGCTTCGGTCGTGAGGCCGAGGTTGAGGATCGTGCTCATCATGCCGGGCATCGACACGCCGGCCCCGGAGCGAACAGACACTGCCAGCGGCTTCCGCGGTCCGCCGAAGGCGCGCTCGGTGGCGATTTCGAGGTCGCCAATGGCCGTCGCGAGCTCGTCGTCGAGTCCGTCGGGAAGACGTCCTTCCCGCAAGAAAGCGCGGCATGCCGCTGTGGTGACGACGAATCCGGCCGGCACTCGCAACCCGAGACGGTGGAGGAGGACGAGGCCATGTGCCTTGCTGCCCAGCGTCTCCGCCGGCTCCTCGATCTGGGCGGAGATCGTGCGAATCCATTTCATCGCTGCATCCCGAGCGTGGCGAGCAGGTCTTCGTGCAGCTCTGCCCACACGGTGTGGTAGGACGCGGTGCTGTCGGTCACGTACTCCAGCGCGCCGGAGGCGGCGCGATCGAGGGCTGCGGCGAGGCGGTCGCGGTAGCGACCGAATCGAGGCAGTGCGGCGGACAGTTCGGCGCAGACGGCGGCAGCGCGTTGGTCGAAATCGGCGAATCGGTCGAGAACTCGGGAGTCGTAAGCAGGGTCGCCGTGATCGTTGGCGCGCATGATGCCGTCGATGTCCCGGAGTTGCCATGCCGTGCAGAGGTCGAGCAGCTCCGGGTTGAGAACGAGGAACCGGTCGAACGCCGCCCCCACGGCCCTGCGGGCATTGGCCGACTCGAGCTCATGGGTGATTCGCTCGGCGTCTGCGGCGCGGCCGGCGTCCGTGAGCCACCAGCCGGGCATGTCGCCGGACACGCGCGTGACAAGACCGTCGGCTCCGAGATCGATGAGCTCGGACTCGATATCGGCTTCGTCGAGGCCCGTGACCGAATGGAGGCGGGCGGGGCTGGTGGCGCCGACGCAGCGCAGGGCGTGCAGCACCAACAGGTTGGCGTCCGTCGCGTGAGTTCCGGGCAAGGTCATGTCGTGTCCCCTCGGAGTGCGGTTCGGTTTGCAGGAAGGCTGTCTGCGGCTCGCGGCACGAATCTCTTGTGCGCGGCCTGCTTCGACACGTCCAGGGCTGCCGCGATTGCGCTCCACGGCCTTCCTTCGCGGCGCGCGTTCTCGACGAAGTGCTCGACGAGTTGTCCAGCGGCGCGGTTCAGGGCCGCTGCGAGTGCGGCGTCGACCGCGGTCGTCCGGCCGAATCTCTTGACCAGTCCGTCTATCTCAAATCCCGTGCCACCCACGATCAATCTCCGATGTCCGTGATTTTCAGATGTTCAAAACATCTGGATGTTCGTTGTATCATGGCGCGGCACGGGAGTGGAAGGGGACACGATGGCGAGATTGACCCGCGCGCAGCAGCAGGAACGGACCCGTGCGGCGGTGCTGGTCGCGGCCCGGCAAGAGTTCGCCGAGTACGGCTACGTCGAGGCCAAGATCGACCGGATCGCCGAGCGAGCCGAACTGACCAGGGGCGCGGTCTACTCCAACTTCACCGGCAAGCGTGCGCTCTACCTCGCAGTGCTCGCCGACGCCGCTGAACGGGCTCGAACCTCTGCCGAATCGCCGGTGGAATCGCCCGACTCCGTCGGGAGAGCACTCGGCGCGTTCGCCCGGGTCTGGCTCGAACGACTGCCGCTCGCCGGCGACACGCCGGCGAGCGGGCATCTTCAGCTCCGCTCGGTGTCCGGAGTGCTCGATACCGGGTCGGCCCGGACCGCGCTGGCCGAACTCGTCCGGTTCGAAGCCCTGCTGCTCGCTCTGGCGCTTGAGCCGCGCACCGCGGTGCGCACCCGGACGGTGCGACTGGCCGAACTGGTGCTGACGCTGCTGCACGGCGCGGCCAGTCTCGCGGAGAACGCCCCCGGGGTCGGCGATCCGTTCGAACTGGCCCGAGCCGCCGAGCACTTGGCGAGCATCGCCCCTGCCGACGACGTGGAACCGGCGCACCTGCCCTTCGTCGCTCCGGCGCGGTCGGCGAAAGACCAGTGGGCGGCACCCCGCGGACTGCGCGACGAGATCACCGGCCGCCAGGTCGACCTCGGTGACGATGGTGTGGTCGTCGTGTTGGGTGTGGGACGTCTGTCCGCAGCCGAGGAGGCGGTTCGCTCAGCGCGGCTACGCGACGAGGTGACGTTCGTCGTCGTGACGAGCGATCCCGCCGAGATCGGTCAACTGGCCCGACTTCGGATCGTCGATCTCATCGGCTGCCTGCGGCGGGTGTTCGCGGCTGAGCAGCTACCGCGGCCGCGCATCGTGTTCGATGACGGCGGCACGGTTCCTGCGGCCATCGGCTGGAACTCGATCGACGACCGCACCGAGGTCGCGATCCGGGTGCACGACGGGATGATCGTGGCACGCGCGGACGGACATGGCGCCGGCCACGCGGCGGCCAGCTCTAGTGCCCATGAACGTCGTGGGCAGCGCGACGGTGTGGATCCGGGAAAACCTGCGGGCGAGGCGTGAGAAGGGGGAGAACCCCGAGCCTCTCGACGGGAACCCGGCAACGGGACGTCCGCCGCAGAAATTGAGACGACACTTCGGCAGGTCGGGGCGCGCCGGTTGGAGGGGTGGATGAGGAGCGAATGCGGCGAATGGCTTGGGAATTTCTTGGCGGAAATGGAACTCTCTCGACTGGAGAGAATCTCCGTTCCAGTTGCCCCGGGGCGGGCCCTGGGGCTGGTTGCGCTGCTGGGGAGCTGGCGCAACCATGTTCTCAGGATCGAGGCGGAGCTTGAGCTCCCCGATTCCGGCAGGACGGTATGGGGTGTCTATGACTTGATCGCTGCACTCGCGCTCAGAAGCTTCGTCGCCCGCGGTGTGGAAATCGCCGGACCGAATTCTCTTGAGGGGTTCATCCAGGCGCTCGGCGATGTTGACTCCAGGTTCAGGGGGTTTACCGAGGACGATGAATCTGGAGTCGTTCGTCGCATCGACGCGGGTGAGCGGTCGAGTGGTGAGTGGTGGTGGGATCGAATTCCGCGGATCGGCCCGATCCGCCGAGAGATCGAGCGAATTGAACCACCGTCATGACCTGGGTTGCGACTGGTGAAGTGAAGGGATTTTGGTTGCGTGAGCTGGAGGGGTGGCGGAGTCATCGGTTGGAATCGCGGTGGGCTCAGGGCTTTCAGTTCTGGATCAGGTCTGCGCAGCGTTCGCCGATCATGATCGAGGGGGCGTTGGTGTTGCCGCCGATGATGGACGGCATCACCGAGGCGTCCGCGACTCGGAGGCCGTCGATGCCGAGGACCTTGAGGTCCGGCCCGACCACCGCTCGTTCGTCCGCGCCCATTCGGCAGGTTCCCACCGGGTGGTAGACGCTGTGCACGTAGTCCGGGAGGATCCGGCGCAGTTCCTTCTCGTCCGAGTACTGCTGGCCCGGTCCGATCTCGCCCTGGTTGTCGCCGACGCCGTTCATCACCTCTCGCACCATCTTGATGCCTTCGAGGAGCACGTCGCTGTCCTTGCCGGCCTTCAGGTACGCGGGGTCGATCAGCGGTGCGGCCAGCGGGTCCGCGCTGGACAGGCGAACGGTGCCGCGGCTTTCGGGGTAGATCAACGTCGGGAACACGCTCTGCCCGGGCTTCGTCGAAGGCGGTCGCACCGCCTTGTCGGAGTCCTGGTTCGGAATCGGGTAAACCCAGTACAGGCTCAACAGCTGGAGGTTCGGGGCCGAACCGGCGTGCGACGTGCGCACGAAGCCGGTCGCTTCGAACTGCGAGCCGCCGGCCCAGCCCGAGCCGGGGCGGAACCACTCCCGGGCGAGGCCGCGCGCGAAGTACGACGGGGTCGGCCTGCGCAGGGCCGAGTCCATCCGGAACGACACCGGCACGAAGAGGTGGTCGTGGAGGTTGTCCCCGACCGGCAGGTCTGCCCGCACCTCGATGCTGTGCTCGCGCAGGTGGTCCGCCGGGCCGATGCCGGACAGCATGAGGAGCTGAGGGGAACCGAACGCTCCAGCGGACAGGATGACCTCGCGACCTGCCCTGATGACGCGTCGGCTGCCGTTCTTGCCGATGACCTCCACGCCGGTAGCGCGGGAGCCGTTCAGCACCACCTTGGAAACGGTCGCATTGGTGAGGATGGTGAGATCGTCCACCGAACCGTTGTGGAGGTATCCCTTCGACGAGGAGTACCGCACACCCGGATCGGCGCTGAGCTGGACGGCCGCGATGCCCTCCTGGCCTTCCGCGTTGTAGTCGTCGAGCATCGGCACGTCGAGGCGGCTCGTCGCCGCGTCCATGAAGCCCTGCGCAGCCTCGGTCAGGCCGCCCTGCTTCCGGACGCGGATCGGGCCGCCCGCCCCCCGGAAGTCGTTCGCACCACCCTCCCAGTGCTCCAGGCGCTTGAACGCCGGCAGGACGTCGTCGTACGACCAGCCCTTGCAGCCGTCGTCCGCCCAACCGTCGTAGTTCTCGCGGTTGCCCCGGACGAAGAGCATGCCGTTGACCGAGCTGGACCCGCCCAGCACCTTGCCGCGGGTCTGGGGAATCTTGCGGTTGGCCGCATGTTCCTGGGGGACCGACTTGTAGCCCCAGTCGAAGAACTTCTTCAGCTGCGGCGTGGAGTGCACCACCGCGATGGCGCCCGGGATGCTCAACAGGCTCTTCAACGGCCCTCGGTCGTCCCGGGCCCCGGCTTCGACCAGGATGACGCTGGAGCCCCGCTCGGCGAGTCGTCGCGCCACGGCACATCCGGCGCTGCCCGCGCCCACAACGACGTAATCAGCCTCAGACATCCCGACGCCTTTCACCGCAAGCAGACCTTGTTCGGACGAGTGGCAGTTCAAGTGCCGGTCAGATTAGAACACGTTCTATATGCTTGTCCATACGCACATCGCAGAGACCGCACATGACAGCGCAGGAAACGTGCTGAGTCTGATCGCGTCGATGCACCCCCTGTGGAACAGGTTCTGCACGCTGGATCGTGCGCGGTTCATCAGTCGATTAAGACAATGGTGTCAGTGGTGACTGAAATTGCCCAGTAATCAAGGGCTTTGTGCCAGAGCCACGCTGTCGCTTCCACTGATGGTGGTGGACGCGATGAGGTGGTCGACGACATCGGGGAAGCTGGCGCGGCGTCGGTAGGTGAGGCACTGTCGGTCGGCACCGTTGCCGTCGGCGCGCAGTCGTGACCATCCGGACCGCACCAGCTCCAGGTCGCCGTGGTGCCGCAGCGCAGGCTCGATCCACGTCAGGAGCTGATCGACCCGGGCTGTCACGGGAATCAGGCTGGTGGCGGGCAGGTCGACGCTTTCCCCGGCCAAGCCGTCGCGTGCGGCACGCCAGCAGGCCGCGCGCACGAGCTCCGACCGCGGACGCGGTGCCGGCTCCCCGGCGTCGCTGGCTCTCAGCGCGGTCGCGACCATGGCCCTGACGATTGCGGAGAGCAGGATGGTCTCATCGGCGGTCGCAACGGCATCGGCCACCCGGATCTCCAGGGTCGGCACATGGCTGGAGGGTCTGATGTCCCAGTCAGAAGGCCTGGACGGGCCGATCCACGTCCGGTGGCACCGGTACGTCAAGCACCTGGCCGATTGACACGGCGAGGACGTCCGCCCGCTATACCCCGGTGGGGGCCCGGCCCCTGATCCAGGTGACGCGGGGCGCGGGTGGGCCGCGCCCCGCGTCGGGGCTTCAGCGTTGGAAGAAGCGGCGGTACTGGTCGGCTATCGCATCCGCTCCTGCCGCCGTGTTCAGGAACATCAGCGAGTCCATCCGGCAGCTGCAGGGGTTTCGCTCCGCCGTGTTCTGCGGGAAACTGCCGCCGATCTTGATCCCTCGCGGGTTCGTCCTCGTCGTTCCCGACCCGTCGAGCTGCCACGGATCGCCCGGGACCGCGTAGAAGCCGGGGAGCGGTTCGCCGTTGCGGTAGAGGGCGATTTCGCCCGTCGTGTAGTCGAACGTCGCCGCCAGGTGCACCCATTCTCCAGGCGGGAGCAGCTCTCGCCAGTCCTGCTGGGCGGCGAACGTCTGGGAGCTGCCGCCGTCGATGCGGCGACCCAGCCCCACCAGCCGCAGTTCACCGTCGACCTGGATCAGCTCCAGCAGCGCCCGGACGTCGTGGCCGTCGGAGTTGCCGCTGAGGATCCCGGCGAGACCGACGGCGTTGTACCGGTCGCCCGGGTCCGGTGTGTTCGAGTTGGGGCTGGGGTTCTCGCCGGTCATCTTGAACCAGCCCATCACGGTCGCGCCCTCGGCGCCGTTGAACGCGCTGAGCGACGAGACCCCGTTGCCGTCCCAGACACCGGCTTTCCAGTCGTCGTTGCCGGCCACTTCGGGGCTGACCTGCTGCGTTTGGAGGGCGTTGTTGCTGCCGGGGAACGCGCCGTCGGCCACCCGCATGTCCTCGCCGCCGCCCAGCAGGCTCAGCAGGGTGCGGGACGCGCCGCGGTCGAGCTCGTGGGAATCGTCGGCGGCGAAGGGGCGCTCGAAGTCGTAGTAGGCGGCCAGGTTCCGCTGCACCTGCTCGGTGACCTCCGAGCCGGGGGCCGCGCGGGTTCCGACCACCTTCCAGATCTTGCCGTTGGCCTTGGCGAGCAGGTACAGGTTGCGCCGCGAGTCGGTGCCGAAGCGCAGGTCCACCCGGCCGTCCCCGACGAAGTCCGTCATCCGCATCTGCTTGCCCGCGGTGTCGAACAGCTGCAACTCGTGCAGGGGCGCGCGTTCCGCGCCGCGCTTCATCCGGTTGACGTCGGTGTAGAACACGCGGCCGTCCACCAGGTCGCCGAAGACGTACTTGCCCCGCAGCAGCGGGAATTCCGCTCCCCGGTACACCTGACCGCCGGAGATCGCGTGGCCGCTGTCGGAGTTGCACGGCCAGCCCTGCGGCGGATCGTGGTCGTAGGCCGCGACCGGGTAGACGTAGCCGTACTTCTCGTCGTCCGCCGGCAGCGGGTACAGGTAGCACTGGTTCTCCGGGCGGAAGGTGAAGTCGCCCTCTCGCTCGCTCCACCCGAAGTTGTCCCCGGCGCGGACCTCGTACACCGCCTCGATCGCGTGCTGGCCGATGTGGCCGAGGTACATCGCGTGCTGCCCCTCGGGATCCCAGCTGAACCGGTGCGGGTCGCGCATGCCGACTGCGTAGATCTCGCCCAGCGCGCCGGGTGCGCCGACGAACGGGTTCGACGCCGGAATGCCGTACTGGCCGTTCGGGCCATCGTTGCCCGCCGGGTCGATCCGCAGGATCTTGCCCGCCGGGGTGCTCATGTCCTGCGGCACGCCGGAGTCCAGACCGATGCCGCCGTCACCGACTCCCAGGTACAGCAGGCCGTAGTCGGGGTCGCCCGGCTCGGCGGTGGGGTTGAAGTCGATCTGCTGGATCGCGTGGATCTGGGTGGTGAACCCGAAGCGGAAGATCTCCCGCTGGGAACCCGAGAACACCTCGGCGGCCGGATCGTCGGCGGTCCACTCGGTCACCACGCTCTGCACGGACGCGTTCGGCTGGTTCGGATAGGTCGGCTCCTCGGAGTCGATGGCCGCCTTGTCCTCGCTGTGCACCGTGTAGAACTTGCCGTTGCGCGCGAAGTCGGGGTGGAAGGCGACGAATCCGAAGCCGCTGCCCATCCCGCGCCCGGAGAAGAAGTGCTCGAAGCGCGCCTTGAAGTCCAGGTACACGTGCTGCCGACCGCCGTCCAGCAGGTACAGCGGGCCGTTGAGGTCGGGCACGAACATCCGGCCGGAGCCGTCGGGCACCTCGCCGATGTAGTTGATCCGGTTGTGCCGGATCAGCCGCGGGTCGGTCGCCGGGGGCGTCGCCTCGGACGCGGGCAGCTGCGCGACCTCCTGGAGCACCAGGCCGAGCCGGGACTGCTGCGGCTCTTCGGGGATCGGATCGATGATCGGTTCGTCGGCGGCACCGGCCGTCGGTGGCGCTAACAGGGTCGCTGCGGCCACCACTGCGGTGATCGCGGCGAACCAAGATCTGCGCACGCGCATGGTCGGACTCCATCCCTCGTCGTTGCGGGTTGGTCATGCGTCGCAGGCCGCCGGCGGAAACCGGCGGACTGCGGAGGAAATTCGGGAACCGCTGTCAGGAAGCGGGAGCGCCGATGACCGTGACGTCGCGGACGCGCCCGTAGTTGTCGAACGAGCCGAAACCGACCCGGCCACCGGAGAAGGTGGTGTCGGTCGCGGTCATCAGCGGCTCGTCGGCGCCGTCGACGCGCACAGCGATCTCACCGGTCGCGGCGCGGTAGTCGAGGCGGACGTCGTGCCAGTCGGTGTCGTCCACGGCGGGCGGTGCGCCTGTGGTGCCGTCCCACTGGTCGTCGATGCGGACCCGGTCGGCGTCGTCGACGACGAAGATCCCGTTGTGCGGGTAGATCGTGTTGTCCTGCGACAGGTGTGCGTAGTAGAAGCGGGTGGGGGACTGGTAGTTGAAGATCAGCACGACATCGCGGTCGTTGCGGGTCACCGGTTCGTCGATGCGGACCTCGCCGGTCAGGCTCAGCGAGCCGAACTCCGGTCCTTTTCGGACGATGGCGTACTCGAACGGGCGGCGCGGTCCTTCCGGCGGCACCCCGCGATCGGTCATGACCACCTGACCGGCGGTGAACTCCCACTTCTCCGGTGTCAGCGGGGCCCAATGCCGGTCCGTGGCGGCCGGCCGGACCACCACGAGACCCGGGGCGGCGGACGCGGGCGGGCCGGCCGTTGCGCACAGGCCGACGACCAACCCGGTGAGCAATGTTCTTCGTCTCATGTGGACTTCCTCCCGGCGGCTAGAGGTGCGGCTCCACGAACTCGACGTATCGGCGGGTCGTGGTGGCGACGACGTCGGAGCCGGGGGCGGCCCAGACGTCGGCGTTGAAGATCTCGACCTCGACGTCCCCGCGGTACCCGGCAGCGGAAACCGCGCGCGTGAGCGCTGCGAAGTCGATGTGGCCGTCGCCCACCATCCCGCGGCTGAGCAGCGTGTCCGCGGGTAGCGGGGTGATCCAGTCGCAGATCTGGTAGCTGACGATCCGCTGCCCGGCGCGCGCGATCTGCTCCAGCACGCCCGGCTCCCACCACACGTGGAACGTGTCGACCACGACGCCGACCACGTCCGGCGGGTGCTGCTCGGCGATGTCCAGGGCCTGGGCGAGGGTCGAGATCACCCCGCGGTCGGCGGCGAAGATCGGGTGCATCGGTTCGATGCCGAGTCGCACACCGCGTTCGCGGGCGTGCGGGACCAATGCGGCGACGGCATCGGCCACGCGCTGCCGGGCGCCGGCGAGATCGCGGTCGCCCGAGGGCAGCCCGCCGGGCACGAGCACCAGCGCGTCGCAGCCGAGAGCTGCGGCCTCGTCGAGGGCGGTGATGTTGTCTCCGATCGGATCGCCGGAGGTGAAGAAGCCGCCGCGGCACAGCGAGGAAACCCGCAGCCCGGCATCGCGAACCATCCGCACGGCGACCGCCAGCCCGACCTCCGCAACCGGTTCGCGCCAGACCCCGATGGTGCCGAGCCCGGCAGCCGCGCAGCCCTCCACCGCCTCGCGCAGCGACCAGTTGGCGGTGGTGCGCTGGTTCAGCGAAAGCCGGGCCAGCCGCGGGTCACCGGGCTGCGGGGTCGGCACCCGGGCCGGTGCGTTCGTCGGCACGTCGCGCTCGCTCATGCAGCGGCCCCCGCAGCTTCGAGCCACAACCGCATCCGCTGCGCGGCGAGTTCCGGATCGACCAGCAACTGCGCGTCGTTGGCCAGCGCGAAGATCCGCGCCAGGTGCACGATGCTGCGCGCGGACTGCAACCCGCCGAGCATCGTGAAGCCCGGCTGGTGGCCGTTGAGCCAGCTCAGGAACGCGATCCCGGTCTTGTAGTAGAAGGTCGGTGCGCTGAACACGTGCCGCGACAGCGGGAGCGTCGCATCCATTTCCGCGTCGTAGGTCGCGAGGTCGCCGTCGTCGAGCGCGGCCAGCGCCGCCGATGCGGCCGGGGCGATCGCGGCGAACGCGCCGAGCAGCGCGTCCGAGTGGTGTTGCGAGTCGCCGCGGATCAGCTCCGGGTAGTTGAAGTCGTCACCGGTGTAGAGGCGCACGCCGGCCGGCAGCGCGGCGCGCAGACCACGCTCGTGCTCGGCCGACAGCAGGGACACCTTCACGCCGTCGACCTTCGCCGCGTGGTCGCGGACGAGGCCCAGGAAGGACTCGGTGGCGGTGGGCAGGTCGGCCGAGCCCCAGTAACCGGCCAGGTGCGGGTCGAAGACCTCGCCGAGCCAGTGCAGGATCACCGGCTCGGCGACCTGCCGCAGCACCGCGTCGTACACCCGCCGGTAGTCGTCGGCGGCGCGGGCGATGGCGGCCAGCTGGCGGGAGGCCATCACGATCACCTGCGAACCGGTCGACTCCACGAAGCCGACTTGCTCCTCGTAGGCCGCGACGACCTCGTCGAGGGTGGTGGCCCCGGCCCGGTGGTCGGTGCCCGCCCCGGAGGCGATCCGGGCGCCGGCGGAGCGGGCCTGATCGGCACTGCGGCGGACGAGCTCCTGCACCGCGGGCCAGTCCAGACCCATGTTGCGCTGCGCGGTGTCCATCGCTTCCGCCACCCCGAGCCCGTAGCGGAACAGCTCCCGGCGAAAGGCCAATGTGGACTCCCAGTCCACTGCCGCCGGCGCCGCCGGGGTGTTGTCGCCGAGCGGGTCGGCGACGACGTGCGCGGCGGCGAACGCGACCCGCGAGCCGTACGGCTGCGGATGTTCCTTCCACCGCCTGGGTTCGCGCAGCACGACTCGCGCCCAGGTGCCCTGGCCGGTGGGCAGTTCGATCGCGCTCATGCCGCGCCGCTGGTGGGCAGCTCGATGCGGCGGCCCTCTGCCGACGAGGTGAGACCGGCGGCGGCGAGCCGGAGGCCGCGCACCCCGGCCGCCAGGTCGTAGGGGTGCGGCCTGCCGTGGTGCACGTCCAGCAGGAACCGCTCCCACTGCGCGCGGAAACCGTTGCGGAACTCCGCGTTGTCGGGGATTTCGTCCCACTGGCCGCGGAAGTCCTCGGTGGTGGGCAGGTCCGGGTTCCACGACGGCCGCGGGGTGCGCACCCGCGGCTGGATCCGGCAGCCGAACAGGCCCGCGACCGCCGAGCCGTGCGTTCCGTCGACCTGGAACTCCAGCAGTTCCTTGCGTTCCACCCGCACCACCCACGACGAGTTGATCTGCGCGATGACCCCGCCGTCGAGCTCGAAGATCGCGTAAGCCGCGTCGTCGGCGGTGGCGTCGTAGCGCTGCCCGTCCTCGTCCCAGCGCTGCGGGATGTGCGTGACGGCCTTCGCGGTGACCGCGCGGACCCGGCCGAAGATGTTCTCCAGCACGTAGTTCCAGTGGCAGAACATGTCCAGCACCACGCCGCCGCCGTCCTCGGCCCGGTAGTTCCAGCTCGGCCGCTGCGCGGGCAGCAGGTCGCCCTCGAAGACCCAGTAGCCGAATTCGCCGCGCACCGAGAGGATCCGGCCGAAGAAGCCCGCGTCCACCAGCCGTTTGAGCTTTTGCAAGCCCGGCAGGAAGATCTTGTCGTGCACGACGCCGTTGACGACCCCGGCGTCTTCGACCGCCGTCACCAGTTCCTCGCCCTCGGCCACGGTCTCGGCCACCGGCTTCTCGGCGTAGACGTGCTTACCGGCGGCCACGGCCTTCAGCACGGCCTTGCGGCGCTCGCTGGTGACCTGGGTGTCGAAGTAGATCTCCGCGGCGTCCTCGGCCAGCAGCGCGTCGAGATCGGTGCTCCACTCGGCGATGTCGTGGTCAGCGGCGATGCGGGCCAGCTTCTCGGCGTTGCGGCCGACCAGGACCGGCTCGACCTGGATGCGGCTGCCGTCGGCGAGCGGCACGCCGCCGTCGTCGCGGATCGCCAGCACCGAACGCAGCAGGTGCTGGCGGTAGCCCATCCGGCCGGTGACGCCGTTCATCAGGATGCGGTAGGTGCGGTCGGTCATGATCGAGGGCTGCTTCCTACTTGTCGCTCGTTGTTTGAGCGTCCGGATATTTCGCGCTCCGCCCACGAGGTGAGCTGGAGTCCTGGATCGGCAGTCTGATCCGGTCGGCGATCGGCCCGTTGCTGCACGATGCATTTCACCCGCTGGTACGGGGTGTGCGGGGTGATGTCGGGGTCACCCACTCTGTGCAGGACGTTGATCGCTGCCGCGTGGTCTGCTTGCCACACCACCCCGCACCGTGTGCAGTGAAGCTGGTCCCTGCTGCGGCGCCCGAGGACTCCGCAGCAGGGGGCGACTTGTGAGGTGTAGGCCGCGTTGACCAGCGTGAGCGCAGAACCTCTGCGCTCCGACACACTGGTGAGCGCCTCAGCGGTGAGCCCCTTGGTCCACGCCGCCAAGCGCCGGTTGACGTTCCGGCCACGCCGAGCACGGCCGGTGAAAATCTTGGTGAGGTCCTCCGCCGCGATCAACGCGGCTTTATCGACAACAGCATGCACCGCGCGGAACGTTGTCGTACGCACTGTCTGCTGCCAGCGGGACGAACGCCGGTCCCGCTTAACCGTCCCGAGATTGTTAACGATGATCCGTTCCGCTCTGGCGTGATCGCCCGCATCGCGGGCTTTCTCCGCCACCGAGCGAATTTTCGCCCTACGGGCGTTCTTGACCTTCCGGTAGTTCGACTCGCAGGTCAGCAATACGCCGAGCTCGGTGCCGTGGTGTTCGCCGTCGGAGTCGGTGAGGACTTCGGTGTAACCCTTGTCCACGCCGATCTCACTGTCCCCAGCAGGACGCGCTGAGGACTTCATCGCGGAGGCGTCGATCTGGTAGTGCACCTCAACACGGCCCTTGCGCAGGATCAGACGCAGCGTTCCCGACGGCGCCACCGTCGTGTTCAGCGGGATCCGTACGAGCTGACGAGGCTGCAAGCCCGGTATCGCAAGCCAGACATTGCCGCCCATGGCCAGCGTGAAAGTGCGGTACTTGTCGGAGCGCACCACAATCTGGTTATGGGTTCGGTTGCGGCCGCGCTTGCGGTGTTTGCGCATCTGCCGCGCTAGATAAGGGTCCTCGGTCCAGGTATCGCGCTTGAGCGCGGAGAACATCCGCTTGCGTTCGGCTTCATTCGAGGTGCGGCGGTTTACCGCCTTGCGGACCTTCGCTTTCGCTGCTTCCTGATTGGCAGCGATGTCAGCGACAGCGTCACGCACAGTTTCTTTCCAGGCGTTCGCAAGAACGCCGAACTTCTCCGCGGTTCCGTCTGCCATCCAGGCGTCGCGGATCTGCCGGTCTGTCAGTCTTACGCTGCTGATAGAGCCGTGGCGTTGCCATACCTCGCTGCGGACAAGCCCCAACCGGCGCGCCTGCTCCGCCAGTTGTGCGAACTTACCGACGTTGAGGTTCTGCGAGTACGCGATCCTGGTGACCTTCACCTGGTTACCACGCCCGACGGCTCGCTCTTCAACGCCTTCCCATAGCGGTGCAGTTCGGGCAACCGGCATGAGAGGGTGCACACGATCGTGTTCATGCCGCTGCGGAAGTCGATGATCCACGCACCCCCGGCCGGCCCGCGTGCGGGGCAGAACCGCGCCACCGCCGCGACCCGACAAGCAAGGTCGTTCTCCTGCCCAGGACAGCAGCGCCTGCAGTAGGCGATCTTGTACTTCATCGCCGCGAAGCTCGGTAGCAGGACTTTCCGCTCGCCGGTGTCGGTGAAGCACCGCTGCCCGATGGCACCGCGCGGGACCTGAGTGCCGCTCCCGAGTTCCAACCGGCGCACTGTACTGACTGAGAGGCCGATCTTCTGCGCGAACTCGCCGAGCCGGTACACATTGGACACTGTAGCCAACAGCGGACATCAGTGAACAAGAACCTCGCACTACAGATCGCACCTCCCTGTCTTCAACGTCTTCGACGATGTGGTGCTGGAGCGTCGGTTGCCGAGGTAGAGCTCGCCGAGTTGCGGGTCGGCGAGCAGGTCGGCGGCGGGGCCGGAGATGTGCACCCGGCCGAGGTCGAGGACGCAGCCCAGGTCGGCGACCTCCAACGCGCGGCGGGCGTTCTGCTCCACCAGCAGCACTGCCGTCCCCGCATCGCGCATCCGCGCCACCTGGGCGAACACGGTCTCGGTCGCCTTGGGGTCCAGGCCCATCGACGGCTCGTCGAGCAGCACGACCTTCGGGCTGACCATCAGCGACCGGCCGAACTCGACCTGCTTCTGCTGTCCGCCGGAAAGCGCCCCGGCCAGCGCGTCCCACCGCTCGGCCACGACCGGGAACAGCTCCTTGACGAAGGCCACGCGGTCGGCGATCGCGGACCTGTCCCGCAGCGCGTACGCGCCGAGCAGCACGTTCTCCGCGACCGTCATCTCCTTGAACACGCTGTGCCCCTGGAGCACGTGGGACAGGCCGGCTTCGAGCATCTGCTGCGGGCGGCGGCTCGTGACGTCCTTCCCGCAGACCAGAATCCGGCCGGATCGCGGCGTGAGCATGCCGCTGGCGACCTTGAGCACCGTGGACTTCCCGGCCCCGTTGGGCCCCACGAGGCAGACCACGCTGGCAGGCGGCACCCGCACCGTCAGCCCGCGCAGCACCAGCGCCGCGCGCCCGTACCCGGCCTCGACGTCGACGAGTTCGAGCAGGTGCTCGCCCGAACCCCGCTGCTCAGATCCCAAGGTAGGCCTCCAGGACTCGCGGGTCGTTGCGGACCTCGTCGGGCGTGCCCGCGGCGATCGGCCGCCCGCGGTCGAAGACGACCACGTGGTCGGACAGGCTCATCACCAGGTCCATGTTGTGCTCCACGATCAGGAAGGTCCGGCCCTCGGCGTTGAGCGCGCGCACCAGCTCCCCGATCCGCTCGATCAGCGCCGGGTTCACCCCGCCCGCGGGCTCGTCGAGCAGGACCGTCTCCGGATCGGCCATCAGCACCCCGGCGAGTTCGAGCAGCTTCTGCTGGCCGTAGGACAGGTCGCGGGCTTGCACGTCGGCCAGGTGCTCGATGCCGACACGGGTGAGCAGTTCGCGCGCCCGGTCCAGGTCGGCGCGCTGGCGCGCGGAGACCAGCTGGCCGAGCAGGGTTCGGGAGCGGACCGGGACCAGCAGGTTCTCCAGCGCCGTCATCCGCGGGAAGATCCGGCACAGCTGGAAGCTGCGGCCGATGCCCGCGCGGGCGATCCGGTGCGGCGGACGGCCGGTGATGTCCCGGCCGTGGTAGCTCGCCGTGCCGGAATCGGGCTTGATCATCCCGGTGACGCAGTTGAAGAACGTGGTCTTGCCCGATCCGTTGGGGCCGATCAGCGCGTTGACCTTGCCGTGCTGGAAGGCGACGGTGGCCCCGTCGACGGCGCGCACCCCGCCGAAGGACTTGGTCAGGCCGGTCGTTTCCAATCCCGTGCTCACCGGTGTGCCTCCTCGACGGTCCCGGCCCGGCGCTGCTCGGCGAGCTCGGCCTGGCTGACTTCCCGGATCGACGCCGTCCGCGGGCGGAACCGGTGCAGCAGGTCGCGCAGCGCCGGGATGATCCCGTCCGGCATGAACAGCACGACTGCGGCGAGCAGCACGCCCAGCGCGACGAGGTGCAGCTGGGTGTCGCCGTACTGGGCCTTGAAGTACTCCACGGCGTAGCCGACGATCACCGCGCCGAGCACCGGCCCGAACAGGCTGCGCACGCCGCCGAGCAGGCTCATCAGCACCAGGTAGGAACCGGTCAGCACGGAGAACTGGAAGATCGGGTCCAGGAACCCGAACCACAGCGCGTAGAGCCCGCCGCCCAGCGCGGTGAAGAACGCCGAGACGACGAACGCGACGAGCTTGTAGGTGAAGGTCGGCACCCCGAGCGCTTCGGCCTTGTCCTCGTCTTCCCGGATCGCCTTCAGCCCGGAGCCGAACCGGGAGCGGTCGATCGCCCACCAGCACAGCAGGGCGACGGCCAGCAGTGCGGCGTGCAGGTAGAAGAACCGCTCGTGCTGCTCGGGGCGGAGCACGTCCGGACCGAACGGGCGCGGCACGCGCAAACCGTTCGAGCCGCCGGTGAAGTCTCCCCAGCTCTGGAAGACCAGCAGCGTGATCAGCACCAGTGCGATCGAGACGATGACGAACGACGCGCCGCGCACCCGCAGGCTGGCGATGCCGATCGGCACCGCGAGCACCGCGACGACCACGCCGCCGAGGACGAGCGCGAGCCACGGGTTCAGGTCCGCGCGCACGACCAGCAGCGCGGTGGCGTAGCCGCCGAGCCCGGAGTACGCCGCGTGGCCCAGCGAGATGTAGCCGGTGAATCCACCCACGAAGTTCCACGACGTGGCCAGCACGGCATAGCTCATGATCACCACGCCGACCGACAGGATGAACGGATCCGGTGCCAGCGCGGGGAAAGCGACCACCAGCGCGGCCAGCGCGAGCAGTCCGGCGAGCTTCGCGGCGCGGGCGGGATCAGAAACGCTGCGCAAGGCGGCCTCCGAAGAATCCCTGGGGGTGCAACAGCAAGGTGGCGAACAGCGCGACGTAGAAAACCGTTTGCGCCCAAGTCGTTCCGAGGGGCAGCTGGAGCAGGCTCTGACCGAGCCCCAGCACCATGGCGGCGATCGCCGAGCCCGGGACGCTGCCCAGCCCACCCACCACGATGATCGCCATCAGCGGGCCGATCCAATGCCAGTGCAGCGAGGGATAGATCGTGGAGTCCAGGGCCAGCGCGGTCCCGCCGATCGCCGCGGTGGCCAGGCCCAACCCGAACCCGTAGCCGGCGATCCGGCCGGTGTTGATGCCGACCAGCTGCGCGGCCTCCCGGTGCTGGATCGTGGCGCGCAGCGCCTGGCCGAACCGGGTCTTCTTCAGCAGCAGGTAGAGCCCGGCCAGCGACGCCGCGGCGAGGCCGAACGCGATCAGCTTCACCACCGGGATGCTGGCGCCGAAGAACTGGATGTCCGCGCCGGAGTAGGGCAGCTGGATGCGTCGGTGGGTGCCGCTGAAGACGAGCCCGAGCGCGCCCTCGATCACCAGCGCGACGGCGAACGTCAGCAACACCGACATCATGGTCAGCGTCGCCGGGCGCAGCCGCGAGATCAGCAGCCGCTGCATGAGCACGCCGACCGCGAAGAACAGCGGGACGGTCACCAGCAGCGACAGCAGCGGGTCCAAACCGGTCTGGAGGTTGAAGAACCAGGCCAGGTACGCCGCCAGGATCAGGAAGGCCGAGTGCGCCAGCATCACCACGCGCATCACGCCGAAGTACAGCGTCAGGCCCGCGGCGAGGAGGGCGTAGAGCCCGCCGAGCAGCACGCCGAGCACCAGGCTCTGCAGCAGGAGCGATCCGGTCATTTGGAGCCTCTTTCCGGACTCGTTTTGCGTGGCGGTGCGGGTAGCGGGATCTCAGGGGCCTTCTCGCTGTGGGATCCCCGACCTCGTGAATGCCAATTCACCACGCCGGCTTGGGATGGACCAGGCCGGCTTCCTTGGTCTCGGCGGGCAGCACGATGCGGATCCGGCCGCCGACGTACTGCTGGATCAGGTGCGCGCCGCGCGGTTTTCCGGTGGCGTCCCAGCTGAGCTTGCCGACCACGGTGTCCACCTCGTTCCGGCGCAGCCAGTCGATGAGCCTGCGCTGGCAGTCGGGGTCCGGATCGGCGCAGCCGACGGCCTGCACGGCGGCGGCCACGACCTGCCCGGTGGTCCACGCGTTCGCCTCGTCCTCGTTGGGCTGGGAGTTGAACATCCGGGTGTAGTGCTCGACGAACTCCTCGTTGGACGGGAAGTTCGCTTCCGGCGTGTACCCGGTGGGGGAGAGGATTCCCTCGGTCTGCTCGCCGATGGCCTTGGCGAACTCCGGGTTGGTCGGTGCGGTGGAGAAGGCCGCCATCGAGGGCTGGTAGCCGAGTTGGCGCAGCGCCAGGATGAGGTTGACCGCGTCCTGGTACTGCGTTCCGCCGACGACGAGGTCCGCCCGCGAATCGGCGATCTTGGCCGCGATGGAACCGAAATCCGTGGTGTTGGGCGGGTAGACCTCATCGACCACCGTGCGGATTCCCGCCGCTTCGAGCTTGCCCTTCAAACCGTAGGCGGTGCCCTGCGCGAACGGGTCGTCCATGGCCGCGTATGCGGCGGTTTTCGGGCGTTGATCGGCGGGCATCGCCAGGATCGCCGCGGCCAAGTGGTTGTAGTGGTCCTCGGCGACCGCGGGCGCGGCGTAGAAGAGGTTGTCGAAGCCCTGGTCGAACACTTCCTCGGCGGCGCCGGCCGGTTCGACGAACAGGAATCCGTAGTCCTTGGCGACCTGCGCGGCCGGGATCACCAGACGGGTGGAGAACGGTCCGAAGACCAGGTCGGCGCCGTCCTGGTTGATCAGCTTCTCGTAGTCGGCCGCGACGCGGTCGGCGTTGGACTGGTCGTCGAGGATGGTCAGCTCGACCTTGCGGCCGAGCAACCCGCCGCGGGCGTTGACGTAGTCGGCCCACGCTTCGTAACCGCGGCGGACGCCCTTGCCGGGCTCGGAGAAGTCGCCGGTGAGGGGCAGGGAGATGCCGATCTGGATGCTGTCGTCGTTGCCTCCGGCGCCCGAGGCGAGGCAGCCGGTCAGCGCGAGGCTCGCGCTGGTCACGAGTACACCTAGTCGAAGACGTTGTGAAATTTTCATGGTCCACCCGTCGTTGGGGGCATCCGCAAGCGCTTTCGTAAGCGCTTACGGCAGAATAGGAACCATCGGACGAAGTGGCAAGGTCACGGATCATGATGGTGGGCTCGGACCGCGGGGCGGACCGGAGCGGAAGGGGTCACGGATGCCACAGCAACGCGCGAGGCTCAGGCTCATCGACGTCGCCGAGCGGGCCGGGGTGTCGATCGCTGCGGCGTCGCGGGCGCTGTCCGGGTCCGCGGGCGTCAGCGACGCCATCGCCGAGCGGGTGCGCGAAGTCGCCGCGCAGATGGGCTACGTCGCCAACGTGCACGCCCGCACGCTGGCCGGCGGCGCGAGCACGAGTGTCGGACTGCTCGTGCACGAGATCGGCGACCCCTACTTCACCGAGATCGCCAGCGGGGTGCTGCGCGTCGGCGCGCAGCAGGGCCTGACCGTGCAGATCTGCCACACGGGGCGCGACCCGGAGAGCGAGCTCGTCCAGGTCCGCACGCTGATCGCCAACCGGGTCCGGGCGATCATCATCGCCGGCTCGGGTTTCGTGGATGCGCGGAAGCAGGCGTCGGTGAAGCAGGACCTCCAGGCGTTCCGGGAAGCAGGGGGCCGCGTCGCGGTGATCGGACGCCACCACCTCGGCACCGACGCGGTGCTGCCGGACAACACCGCGGGTGGCCGGTCGATCACCGAACACGTGCTTTCCCTGGGGCACCGGCGGATCGCCTTCGTCGCCGGCCCCCGGACCCTGACCACGGTGGCCGATCGCCTCGCGGGCGCCGAGCAGGCACTGGAAGCGGCCGGACTGTCGATTGAGGACATTCCTGTCATCGAGGAAGCGTTCACGCGCGACGGCGGCACGCTGGCCATGCGGCGCGTCCTCGGCGAGCACCCCGATGTGACCGCGGTGATCGCGCTCAACGATGACATGGCGATCGGCGTCCTCGCGGCCCTGCGAGCGCGCGGAATGACTGTGCCGAAGGACATTTCGGTGGCGGGCTTCGATGACGTGGCCGTCGCGGAGCACCTGTCGCCGGCGCTGACGACGGTCCGGTTGCCGATGGCGGAAATGGGGGAGCAGGCGTTGCTCCTCGCTTTGAAGGAACCGTCGGCCCGCCCCCGCCGCCGCACCACGGCGCACTCCCTGGTGGTGCGGGAGTCCACCGCCCCACCCCCGCGCCGCAAGCGGTGACTCCTCGCCACCGCTCGGGCTGCGCAGACCGGGCGACGTCACCAGCGCACGGACACCGCGGCGATTTCGCGCGAAATCGCCCAGGGCTCGATGGCCCCGATCAGCGTCGGACCGGTTTGCCCGGCAGGGCGTCGGTGCACAGCTCGCCGTCGCGCACGACGAATGTTCCCGAGACCAGCACGTGACGGAATCCGGTGGACGGCCGCGCGGTGTCGGCGTAGGTCGACTCGTCGGTCACCGCTTCCGGGTCGAAGACGACGATGTCGGCGTCGCTGCCCGGTCGGATCCGGCCCTTGCGCCGCATCGCGGGCACCGCGGAGCCGAGCACGTCGGCCGGCACCAGGCTGCAGCGGCGCACCGCCTCCGGCAGGCTCAACTCGCCGGAGTCGCGGACCAGGAGTCGCAAGCTGCGGGCGAAAGTGCCCGCTGTGCGGGGATGGGTGACCACGTCGGGTGCCAGCGGCCACTGCAGCGGATCGCGGGGCGAGGACCGCCAGAGCAGCGGCGCCGCGTCGCTGGCGACCGCCGCGTCGGTGAAGGTGAGCGCCCGCTTCAGGTAGGCGAGGTCCGCCGGATCGTTCTCGTCGAAGAAGTGCACGAACGCCGCGCCGCCCGGGTCCTGCTCGCGCACCTTCCGCAGCGTCGCCTCGTCCGGCATTCGCTCGCCGGTGGCCAGATAGCCGATGGAGTGGGGCGTCAAACCCCGTCGGTGCAGCAGTTCTGGCGCGAGGAACGCGGCGCCGATGCCGGTCATGCCCGCGCCGTACGGATAGGCCTCGGTCGTGACCCGGGAACCTTCCGAGCGCACCTTCTCCACCAGCCCCAGCACGCGATCCACCTGCCGCAGCGAGGTGCTGTTGACGTGGCAGTAGTGCATGTGCGCGCCGGTTTCCGCCGCGGCCCGCACGATCTCCTCCGCGCCGTCGATCGGGGTCTGCGGGTCCATCTCGACCAACTCGCGCGCGTGCGTGTACGTCGGGAGCCCGGCTCTGGCGGCGAGTCCGGCGACGGCGAGGTATTCGGACGGGTCGATCCAGGGTGCGTAGCCGACGAGGATGCCGATTCCCAGCGCGCCGTCGGCCAGATCGGCCTCCAGCACGCCGAGCACCCGCTGCACATCGGCTGGTGGTGCGGGCCGTTGCCAGGGTTCTCGCCCGATGTTGGCGAAGAAGTCGTCGAGCGTGCCGGTGGGTTTGATGCCGAGCACGACGTGCATCCGCGCCACCGCCCACGACGTGGAGAAGCCGTAGTTGATCGGGCGCCCCTCAAGTGCTGCTTGGCGGTAGGCCGGTGCCACCGGGTACACCCCGGCTTCCAGTTCGAGCGCGGTTGTCACACCGTCCATGGCCTGCAGGCGCTGCGTGGCGATGTCCGGGCTGTGGCTGTGCAGGTCGATGAACCCGGGACTGACGACGTACCCTGCTACGTCCACCACGGACTTCCCTGCCAACGGGTCGGAGCTGATCTCCCGGACCGCGCCGCCGGAGATCCCGACGTCGCGGACCGCGTCCAGCCCGGTTTCGGGGTCGATGACCCGCCCGCCGCGAAGCACCAGGTCGTACTCGGTCATGCCTTGCTCCTTCCAGCGCGGATGTGAAAATCGGCCGGGCGCTTCGGCACGATCAGGGCGAGCAGGGCGCCGAGCACCGTGCTGCCGATCAGGAAACCGAACGCCGCGGTGTAGGAGAAGTGGTCCACCAGCCAACCCATCGCCACCGGTGCGATCACCCCGGCGAGTTGACCGCCGGCGTTGACCACACCCATGCCGGACCCGACCACGGCCGGCGGCAGCGCTCGCACCGGCATGCCGAGGATGCTCATGTAGGCGAGTCCGGCGATGCCCATTGCGATGGTTTGGTAGAGCGTAAACTCGCCTGCGGTGTCGGCGTTGAGCATCAGGGCGAGCATTGCGGCGGCGGCCAGCAGCACCGGGATGACGAGCCACCGGGCTCGCTCGGTGAAGAACCGGTCGAACAGCCAACCGCCGAGGAACGTGCACGCGCACATCACCAGCAGCGGGATCGCGGCGAGCACGCCGGTGTCCAGCAGCGAAATGCCGCGTTCCTCCAGCAGGTAGCTCGGAACCCAGGTGATCATCCCGTAGCCGAGCATGTTCGTCGCGCAGAACAAGGCGGCGAACTTCCACACCGCCGCGGACCGCAGGACGTGGCGCATCGACACGGTCGTCCGGTTCGGGAGCGGAACCTCGGTCAGCCGGGTGGGCAGCGGCTTCGGCAGCATCGCCCACAGCAGGATGCCGATCACCACGCCCACCAGCGCGGTGACCCAGAACGTGTGCCGCCAGCCGAGCGCGAACACCACCGGCGCGGCGATCAGCGGGGCCAGCCCGGCGCCCAGGTTGTTGGAGGCCAACATGGCGCCGGCCGCGGTGGCCCGGTGGCTCGGGGGCGTGCGCTCGGCGATCGCCTTGAACGACGCGCCGGGGAACAGCCCTTGGCCCACCCCGAAGAGGGCACGGACCACCAGCAGGGAGGCGAAGCCCCACATGGCTCCGGTGAGAGCGGTGAAAACCGACCACAGCAGCAGCGAGATGACCAGCAGCCGTCGCGCCCCGAACCGGTCGGCGAGGACGCCGCCGGGGATCTGGCAGACCAGGTACACCAACGAGAAGGCGGTGATCAGCCAGCCTTGCGAGGTCTTGCTGAGGTCGAACTCCGCCCCGATGAACGGCAGCGCGACCGCCATCATGACCCGGTCGACGTAGTCGATGACCCAAACGCCCATGAGCAGCGCGATGGTGACGGTGGCGGTGCGGCGGATGCGGGACGGGGTCACGGCCGGTTGCTCGGTCGTGTTGGTCGCGGTGGAATCCATCTTTCCTCCACGGCAGTTCGGCGTTCGCTGATTGTTGTGCCGAGCCGGCCGGGTCGGCTTCGTCGGGTCGCACGAAACTGGCCGCCCCCCGCTCTGGCGATCGCACGAAGCGCCCGGGCAGCGGATCGGTGAGGCTGTGGTCATGTGCCCAGCCGCGGAACCGCTCGTCGACGAGGTCGAGGTGGGCTCGCTGCTGAGGCAGTATCGGCGGATGAACGCTCGGCCGAGGGCCAGCTTGGCCCGCATTCTGGAAGATCTCGGCAGCACCGTGCTCGACGTCGCGGTGTGCCCGGATCCGCCGCCGTCGGAGGTCACCACCGTCGCCGTGCACGATCCCGAAGAGCACCTGGAACCACCAGCTGGTGCCCTGGTGCTCGGCGTCGGGGTGGCAGATCCGGGGGATCTGCTGCTGCAACTGGGGCGACATGCCGCGTCGGCCCTGGTGGTCCGCGGACCGCTGGTCGTCGACGAGTCGCTGCGCGAAGCCGTCCGGTCCTCCGGAGTGGCGCTGCTGAGCGCGAGCAACGCTGCGTCCTGGACCCAGATCTTGTTGCTGGTGCGCACCGTTCTGCTGGACGGTGAGCTCGACGAGCGGCAGGCGGAGCTGACCGGCAACCACATCGGCGAACTGTTCGCCCTGGCCAACGCGGTCGGAGCGGCGCTCGACACGCCGGTGACGATCGAGGACCGCTCGGCGCGGGTGGTGGCCTTCTCAGCGGATCAGGCCGCCGCCGACGCGCCGAGGGCGGCGACCGTGCTCGCCAGGCAGGTGCCGCAGGAATGGCAGCGACGACTCGCCGACAACGGGGTTTTCGAGCGGCTCTACCGCACCAGCGACCCGGTTTGGGTCGACTTGGGCGATGCGGATGTGCTTCCCCGCATGGCGGTGGCGGTACGCGCCGGCGAGGAAGTCCTGGGCGCGATGTGGGCGGCGGTGCGCCGGCCGTTCACCGCGGACGAGGAACGCGCCTTCGTCGCTGCCGCGAAGACGGCGGCATTGCACTTGCTGCAACAACGCGCGGCCGAGAACGCGGGAAAGTGGCGTCGATCGGAGCTGGTCCGACGCGTGCTGACCGGCGGCAGCGGCGCGGAGCTGGCGGCACGGCGGCTGGAGCTGGCGGAGGTCCCGCTGTGCGTCGTGGCCGCCGAGCCGTCCGACCGGCACGAGGACGGCGCCGAGCGCGAGCTGGCGGCAGAGCGCTTGTGCGAGCTGCTGGGCCTGCACCTCGCGGTGCGGCAATCCAAGGTCGCGACGGCGTCGGCGCTGGGCACCGCCTACGCGATCTTGCCGCTGACAACGGCGGATCCGGATGCCGAGTCCAGGAACGCATTGGGCTCGTTGCGAGGTTTCGCGACTCGCCGCGACGCTGGAGCGGTCGTCGGGATGGGGCGCGTCGCGTGGTCGCCGGGGGAGACGCCGCGTTCTCGCGCGGACGCGGATGCGGTGCTGGACGTGCTGCGCAGCGGTGACCGGCGGACTGCGCGGGTGGACGAGGTGTGGGAGCGGCTGTTCCTGGCGCGGCTGCGGGATCTGGTGGTCGACGACGAGGAACTGCGCGATGGGCCGGTCCAGGCCCTGACCGCCTACGACGCCGACCACCACGGCCAGCTCGTCGCGACCCTCTCCGCTTACCTCGACGCGTTCGGTGATGTGGCGAGGACCGCGCAGGTGATGCACGTGCACCCCAACACCCTGCGCTACCGGCTGCGACGGATCACCGAGGTCAGCGGCCTGGACCTGAGCAATCCGGATGCCCGTCTCGCGGTGGGCTTGCAACTGCGCGTTCAAGGAGGGTGACAGGTGTTCTCGCATGTACCCGCGCCTCGCCGGGTCGTGGTGGTCGGTGCCGGCGTGGTGGGCCTTTCCACCGCCTGGTTCCTGCAGGAACGCGGCGTGGAGGTCGTGGTGCTGGACCGCAGCGGCGTCGCCGCGGGCGCCTCGTGGGGCAATGCGGGCTGGCTGACCCCGAGCCTCGCCACCCCGCTGGGCGAGCCCAGCGTGCTGGTGTCGGCGCTGCGGTCGCTGGGGGATCCGAACGCCGCGTTACACATTCCGCTGCGTCCGGACCCGGCGGTGCTGGCGTTCCTCGCTCGTTTCGCCGCCCGCTGCACGCCCCGGGCTTGGCAACGGTCGATGGCGGCATTGGTGCCGGTGAACCGACTGGCGTTGCAGACCTTCGACGAGCTGACCACCGGTGGTGTGCGGGCCGGCACCCACAGCGGCCCCATCCTGGTCGGGTTCGCCGATCCGGCCCACAGCGCCGCGCTGCGCCACGAGCTCGAACAGGTCCGCCGCGCCGGCTTGGACGTCCGCTGGCAGCCGGCGAACCCGACGATTCCCCAGCTGTCCGAACAGATCGTCGAGGTCCTGGAACTCCAGGGGCAGCGCTACCTGGAGCCCGGCCCCTTCGTGCATGCCCTCGCCGAATCGGTCCGCGACCGCGGCGGACGCATCGTCGCAGGCGCACGAGTACGGGCGATGCGGCACGGCCCGGGCGGTATCGCGGTGGAAACGTTCGCCGGCGCCCCGGAAGTCGGCGACGCGGTGGTCGTCGCGACCGGCTCGTGGCTCCCGGAACTGGCCAGGAAGCTCGGTGTGCGCACCCAGGTGCAGGCTGGTCGCGGCTACTCGTTCAGCGTCCCGACGGACGAACCGGCCGAGACGCCGGTCTACTTCCCGGCCGCGAAGGTGGCGTGCACGCCGTACCGAGGCCGGCTGCGCATCGCGGGCACGATGGAGTTCCGCGGCCCGGACGATCCGCTGCAGCCCGGCCGCGTCGATGCGATCGTCCGCTCGGTGAAGCCACTGCTGTCCGGTGTGGACTGGTCGGATGCGCAGGACGTGTGGATGGGTCCACGGCCGATGACCCCGAACGGGCTTCCGCTGCTCGGAGCGACCAGTGCGCCTGGCATCTTCGTCGCAGGAGGCCACGGGATGTGGGGAGTGACGTTGGGGCCGATCAGCGGCAAGCTGCTCGCCGAACGCATCGTGACCGGCAAGACCCCTCCAGAACTCCGGCCGTTCGACCCGCTGCGCTGATAGGCCGCAGTGGACGATCGTCGCGTGCGATCCGGCACGCCCGAGCGGCCGTTGCGGACGAGGGTTTCGGGGCCGATGCTTCTTGGCTGCGAGCCACATGCCTGTGATGAGGACGGCTGCGAACAGTGCGCGGAGGACGACAACGCGACGTCATCGTCTCCCGTGACGGGTCCAGTTGACCTGCTGTGAAGAGCCGCTCCGGTCGACTTCGATCGCGGACTGCAAGAATGAACCCTCGAAGTACGCATCGTCGTCATCTTCGTTCCATTCAGGTTCCGGGGCCTGCATTGCGGTCTCGGTCCGCGCTGGCGCTTCACTGCCGAGCTCTCGTGCAAGAAGGCCGTCGAGGGTGTTCTCCTCCGCGGCCTTGCGGAGGTCATCCGTGCTCAATCCGCGTATCGCATGGAGAAAACGGTCGGCGGATTCGGCGAACGCTTCACCGTAAGCAGAGCTGCATGCTGCGTCGCGGAGGGACATGCGACCCGCCTGCACCTCGCGGGCCAGTTCGGCGAAGATCGGATTCTTCCCGCTCGCCGCTTTTTGGAGCGCGGTCTCATGGATGCGGCGAATTTCCTCCATGTCCACACTTGTTCGCGGGACACGGTCAAGTAGTTCCTCGTTCACGGTCGGCCTCCATGTTCAAGATGCTCACACAGACGAATCGGGATGCTCGTACGAGTGGCTGCTCGGGCTATCGCCCGGCAGTTTTTCCAGTTCGCAGCGTGGGCAACCTGGTAGATCAGATGCCGCGAAGATCGTCTCGAAGTACCTGCACGCGTCAAATGCGGCCGTAACGGCGGTCATCGTATTTCCGACGATATCGAAAATTTTCTGCAACGTCAGACCGTACTCCCCTCCGGTGACCACATCCACCACCAGCGACGGCACGAGCAGAAGAGCGTCCAGGGCGAGGTCTATGATGGTGTTGATGGCGTCGTTGCAGGTCATTTGGACTTCATAGACCATCTCCATGTAGAGCTTGTACCGTTCCCCCAATGCGTGGAATGCTTCGGATTCCGTCAATATCGCCTGCTGCAGCCGGGAGAAGTAGTCCGCGGCGGTCTCCGCCGCGTTTCCTTCCCATATCTCCGGAAGCTTGACGAGGGCGGGGGTAAAATTTTCCGCGATCCCTTTCGTGGCGACACTGCAGGCCTCCCAGGCGAGGGCGCATTTCGCCCACGCCTTCCACTCGCCGATGAAGCACTCGAGAACCCAGTCGATGGGATCGACCTCAAACAATTCTTTGAAAAGCGCGCGGACGGCAGCCATGGCGCTATAGTTGTCGAAGGTCTTTCGGCACCACTGCTCTACTTCACTGGCCTTCGGTTCCAGCTCCGCGGGGTCCTTCTTTGTCTTCAGCTCGTCCAGGACGCTTTGGTAAGCGAAGCCTCCTGCTATGGTAGGCCCCACGGGTGGCTGACTTCCTTGGGTTTTCGCTTCCGGGTAGGAGGCGTCCAGCTCCGCCGTCTCGGATTCGTCGGTTTCATCGTAGAAATATGCGGCATTGCCTATCTCGCCCCCTGAAAGATTCAGAACTTCCTGCAGGAGTGCCGTCCGCTCGCTCATCGCGTGGAGCACGTCGGAGTGGCCGCTCATGAGGATGTTGATGAATCCTTCCTTGTGTACACCCAAGTCGGCTTCGTCATAGCAGAACAGAAACATCTCGTGCACGTCGCGACTGCAGTCATGAAGGAAGTCGCTGAATTCCTTCAGTGCCTCTGTGTCGACCTCGAACGACATGAGTCCCCCTTTGCTCGCGTTGTCTCTATGGCAACGATGATCAACGTCGCCAGGTAGCGAACCTGTTCGCGGCCTAGGGCGGAACCGGAATCCAGAACGTGCTCCCTTCGGCGGCTCACCCCTCATCCACCGCCACGAAGCAGAGCTCACCGGCCCGCTTGCCTTCCCGCCATAATCACGAACACTCGGAGCGACGGCCACCCCTTTGCGCACACGCGCAAAGGGCCACCACCTGGGGCGCGAGCAGACCCACTACCTTCCTCGTTGCTCGCTTCGGGTGATCGTTGGCGGCGGTCGGCGGGGAAGAGCGACGTAAGCGTGGCGCAAGTGCCCTACCGGATCATCGTTGCCACCGGGACAACAAGAGCACGGGGACTCATGTCGTTCGAGGTCGATACCGCCCTGCATTCGGTGTCTCGGATGTGACCGTGGAGGCCGGGGGAGAGACATGACGCTGCGGATGGTGTTCGAGCGCGAGGATCTGCAACGAGTGCGGGTAGCCGCTGCGCCGGATCCGATGTGGGAGCTCGTGCTGAGCCTGCACCAGGTGCGGGAACGGCGGCTCACGGCCCGGTACGTGCACTGGCGGCAGCAGGCAGGGGACCGGATCCGCCGCAGTGACCAGGCGCGGCGGTGGTTGTCCACTTTGTTCACGCTGGTGCCGCCGGAAGGAGATTTCCCCGACTTCCTCACTCCCGCGAAGCTGGTCACCGAGCTCGGCGCCGGCTGCGAGGCCGTGGCGTGCACTCCGCGGGGGCTCTTGCAGGCGGACTTGCGTGCGGTTTTCGCCGGTCGCACCGCCCCGGGTTGGGTGCGGGCGCTGGCCACCGCGGATCGCGGCCGGCTCCAGGATGTCGTGGGCGCGGTCCGCCAGGCCTACGACGTTCTGGTGGCGCCGCACTGGACGCAAGTGCGCGACGGTGTGGCGACCGACAGGGCCGCGCGGGTGCAGGCGCTCACCGAGGGCGGGGTGGGCAAGCTGCTGGCCGGGATCCCCAGCGTCCAGGGATGGGACGGTGAAGCGCTGTACCTCCAGTACCCAGTACAGCGCGCCGTGCACCTCGCCGGGCGCGGGCTGACCCTGGTGCCCAGTTACTTCTGTTCGAGCAACCCGATCACGTTGATCGACCCCGAGCTGTCTCCGGTTCTGGTCTACCCCGCCGAGACCGGCGAAGGTATGCGGCCGGCGGCGGTCGAACCGTCGGCGAGGCTGGTCGCGCTCCTCGGTGGCACGCGCGCCGAATGCCTGGCGATCCTGGCCACGCCCCACACCACCAGCGAGCTCGCCGACGACGTCGGTACCTCCGTCGCGACCGCCAGCCGGCAGGCCGCTGTGCTCCGCGACGCGGGGCTGATCACCAGCGAGCGGCGCGGCGGCGCGGTGCTCCACCACGTCACGCACCTCGGCTCGAGGCTGCTCGTGGGTGGCGTGGGCGAACTCTGAGTCCCTGTTGCCCGGCGGGTTTTCACTCCGGTGCAAAGGTGTGGCATCGCCCCGGCCGCTTCTGGGAGATTCCGCCCGTTGTGATCGTCACGATTTGGGGGATGTGGCATGCGTGTTCTTGTTGCGCTGCTCGGCATGGTCCTCGCATCGGCGCTGCTCACCGGCAGCGCGTGGTCGGAGCGGGATGGCCAGCTGGAACCGGCAGCGGGTTCGGTGGGGCAGCCGGCCGTTCGAGCTACCGGGTCGACGCTCAAGGTGCTCCAGTGGAACATCGATGGGGAAAAGGACAACAACGGCAGCGATCAGCCGATCGACCGGCTCGTCGAGAAGATCGAAGAGTTCGATCCGGACATCGTGACTGCCAACGAAGTGTGCAAGATCCAGTATGAGCACCTGCTCGAGAAGCTGAACGCGCGCGGTATCGAAATGCATGGCAACTTCGGACAGGCGTCGAGTCCTCTGCTGTTTTCCTGCGGCGATTGGGATACCGACTACGTGGCCGGCAACGTGGTCCTCACCAAGGCGCCGATCCGGGATGCGACCAACTACTGGTTCGAGGGCACGGAACTCGCGGACGGTAAGACCAACCGCGGCTTCTCCTGCGTGACAGCCGAGTTCGCCACCGTCATGCGGGCCTGCTCAGTGCACCTCGCGCCGCAGGACAGCGAAGGCAATGTCGATGAAGCGGTGGGGCAGGCGGCCACGATCGCCGATCTGGTGGGACAGTTTACCGACGAATACCCATACGTTATCGGCGGCGACTTCAACGCCGTACCGGACAAGCATCTCGACAGCATGTACGCGCCGGATGCCGGTGGTAACGGTGAGTTCTACGAGGCCGCGTGGCAGCAGGATGGGCACGGATTCCAGACCCACCCCCAAGGCAAGCTGGACTACATCTTCGCTGACAGCAAGAACTTCCTTCCGGACATGACAGCGAGATCCCTCTACGGTGAAAAATGCGAGGGCAGCGCCATCCGGCACTGCTCGGATCATCGGCTGCTCTATGGAGAAGTGACCCTGCGTGCTCAGGATGTTCCCAACCCGAACGTCCCGCCGGTCGATGATGCACCACCAGTTGTGGACGCGGGCCAGTCCGCCAGTGGTGACGAGGGCGCACCGGTGAAGCTGAACGGTTCAGCGACCGACGATCGCGGTACTCCGGCCGTGCACTGGAGTTACCAGCCCGCCGAAGGCGTCGACGCCGGGACCGAATGCGAATTCGGATCCCCCGACAAGACGTCGACGTCGTTCTCGTGCAACGACGACGGCCGTTTCACAGTGACGTTGACCGCCGATGACGGCCGCAATCCGCCGGTGTCGGACAGCACGGTGGTGGACCTCCGCAACGTCGCGCCGAAGCTGACGTCACAGGACCCCGAGCCGTGGTCGGTGTTCCGGGTGGGCACGGATGTCCCGTTCGGGGCATCGTTCACCGACCCGGGGGAGAACGACACGCACACCTGCTCCTACGAATGGGACGACCCCGATGCCCCGGAGGCCTCGGGCACCTCGGACAGTTGCGAGCAGGGTCATGCTTTCAGCCACGCTGGGATGTACACGGTCCGGGCAACGGTGACCGACGACGACGGCGGAAGCGACACCACGTCGATGCTAGTGGTCGTGTACGACCCCACGGCCGGGCTGCTCGCCAGCGCGGGAACGACTGGTGATGAGACGTTCGTGGCGTCGGCGAAGTACCCAGCGGAAGACTCGGCGAAGCCGCTGGGCACGTACGTGCTGCGCGCGGGCTCCACGCAGCTGGTCACGACTTCCTTCGACTGGCTGGTGATCACGCCGGACGGGAAGGCGGCGCTGCGTGGCACGGGCACGGTCGACGGCACGGAGCACGGTTTCCTCGTCTACGTCACGGCGGGCCATTTCCGGACGGTGACCTGGCCGTTGTCGGAGAGCGAGAACCCACCGGCCGACCCGGAGCACGACTCGAACCCCGGCGCGAGCTACGACGTGGACGAGGCGGACCCGATCCCAGTGCCCACCGGTGTCACGGTGATCGACACCGGCTGGCTGCCCGGACTGCCCGCGCCGGCGGGAGAACTGCTGGAGCAACTCCCGGGCGCAGCTGAGGAACTGGAGGATCTGCTTCCCCCGCTTGGCCGCTGACGACCACGGGAGCGGAGCACGAGGGTGATCTTGAGCCGACGGCCGCCGGCTGGCTGGTAGTTCGGGTGTGCGAGCACGAAGATCCCGAAGACGCAGCCGACCGCGCGGCCGCACGCATCGGTGAGTCAAGGCTCAGTCGGCTGACGTCGTCCCGCAATCGCCCTCGTCCTCGGCCGCGTAGTCGTCCTCGTCCTCGAACCTCTCGTTGATCTCCTCGATCGCGTGCCGTGCCGCCATTGCCAGGTGGCGGGGGCACAGCCAGGCGTCAGGTGCACTGACGTCGGCGGGCTCCGCGAACTCTGCCGGCGCGTAGAGGTGGTTGAGGTGATGCTGCAGGTCCCGGCTCTCCATGGGGTGCGCATCGCCGTGGGCGCACTGACCTTCCGTCGAGTCAGCGGCTACTGTGGACAAGATTTCCCGGATGTCCTTCGCCACGCCGTAGGGCATTTCCACGATCTCGACGCACCACGTGGCGATCAGCAGTGGAACGGTCCGCTCAACCGGATCGGCGTCCGCCGCCAGCGCTGCGTACCGGCGGGCTGCCCACAGCCCTGCCTCCTGCACGTCGCGATGCTCGTCGAACTGGTTGTCCTCGATCAACGCGGTCAACGAGCCGATGTCGATTCTTCCATCGGGGCGCAGGAATTGCGCGTCGAGGCGCGCGGTGTCCCGGCTGCCGAACAGCCTCTCCCGCCCCTGCCGCAACTCGCCCAACGCCGTCTCGGCGAGGCCGCGGAGGAAGGCGGGGCACAGCCAGTTCCGCACCGGGAGCCGGTCCTCGTCGTGCCATGCCGCGAGGCACGCCCTGCCGCCCGGACTGCGCAGCCGGATACCGTCCGCGGCTGTGCTTGCAGCGTCGAAGCCCGTTTCGGGGTGCTCGTCCGGCGCGTGGGCGCAGGTGCCGTCCCCGAGTTGGGGCAGCACTCCCTCCAAGCCCTCGATCATCTCGTCGAGCACGGACGAGGTCCGGATCCGGCCGGAGACCGCGTACCAGCAGCTGGCGTACATCGTCACGACGTAACCGGCCCGCACAGCGCGAGTCGGGTGGCTGGGCAACGAGCCGGCCAGGTATTCCAAGGTCCAGCGCGGGTCGGCGTACGGGTAGTCGTTGAGGATGCCGTCCAGGTCCTTGATGTCCGACTCGTGGTCGCGGGGCAGGTCCTCGGGCAGCTCGTCCGCGGAGAACGGGGCGATCACGTCCGCGGTGATCCGGGCGAAACCGGCGACGTTGGCCGGGCACCACCACTCCTCGTCGGCCGGCAGCCGCTCCAGATCGCCGAGATCGGGGCCGTGGCGCCAGATGTCGTCATCATCCAGTTCGGCCACCACCTTCTCGTACGGGTGCCCGCGATGACCGCACGGCCGGTCCCGCAATGCCCGATCGGCGGCCAGCAGTGCGTCCACCACGACGTCCGCGACACCGTCGCCGGGCCGCCAGGCGACGTAGCCCGACATCGCCGCCAACCCGAAGGTCCACAGTGGTGCTTGTTCGCCACCGGGATCACCGGTCAGCAGGCGGGCGCACTCCAGCACGAGCGAGTCCGCCTCGGCGCCATCGGAGTTCGCGTGGACGGAGCGCCAGGAGCCGATGCGTTCGGCCAGCTTGTTGATCACGCCAGGTGCGACGCCGGGCGAGGCGGGGAGGTTCCCTCCCGACGCCAGGCAGCTCCAGCTCGGCGGAGCGGCGCAGGTCTGAGTGCCGTTGCAGTACTGGGGCTGGGGGCGAGTGGGGGTTGGGGGTCAGCGAGCGGGCCAGGGGTGGGCGTCCCGCAGCAGTCCGAGCATCCCGGAGACGAGCCGCATCTGCTCGACCGTCCGGATGTCCGCCTCCAGCAGCCGCGGGCTGCACACCAGCACCGCCACCGACTGCGCTCGCGACAGTGCCACGTTCAGCCGGTTGCGGGACAACAGGAAATCCAGTCCGCGGGGCAGGTCGATCGCTGACGAGGACGTCATCGTCGTCACCACCACCGGGGCTTCCTGGCCTTGGAACCGGTCCACCGTGCCGACGCGCACGTCGCCGAAACCGGCGTCGGCCAGCGCGTGCGTGACCGTCCGCGCCTGCAGGTTGTACGGCGCCACCACGAGGAAATCCGCGTCCGTCAGCGGACGGCCCTGCCACGTGCGCCCGTGCAAGTCCGCGATCACCGACACGACCTGCGCCGCCTCCTCGATCGACCGCGTGGTGTTCCCGCGGTGTTCCACCGACGCGAGGTACAGCCCGGAGGCGAAGCCGTCGACCGAACGGTCCGCGGACGGGTGCGAGTGCAGCAAACCCGCGTACGACAACCGGGAAACCGGCGCGCACACGGCCGGATGCATGCGCCGTGTCTGGTCCAGGAAGTAGCCCAGCTCGGGCGGCATGATGTCCGCGTCGCCGATCAGGTGCCCCAACGCCGATGCCTCCGCGCCCGCCGGGTGCGTGCCCTGCACGACCTGCGGCAGCTGCTGCGGATCGCCCAGCAGCACCACGTTCTTCGCGCACATCGACACGGCCAGCGCGTCCGCGAGCGCGAATTGCCCGGCCTCGTCGATCACCAGTACGTCGAACGGCTCCTCGCGCACGGCGGCGTTCGCGAATGTCCACGCGGTGCCGCCGACGAGGTGCCCGTCGTTGTGCTCCTCGCGCCATTTCGCCAACGCGTTGTTCGTCTTCGGCTGTTCCCACGGCAGCGCGGGATCCGGCGTCCGGCGCGGCCGTTTCGCGCACGCCATCGACGGCGCGTTGCCGAGCGCGGCGGACAGCACGTTCTCCACGGCCTTGTGGCTGTTGGACGTCACACCGACCGTCCGGCCGGACCGCACGAGATGCGCGATCAGCTTGCCCGCCAAGTACGTCTTCCCAGCCCCGGGCGGGCCCTGCACCGCCAGCACCGACCCGTCGAGCGCGTCGACCGCCTCGATCACGGTGGCCACCGAGTCCTCGCCGGGCGCGGGCAGCGCACCGCCGCGCAACCGCGGGATCCGGCGCAGCAGGTCCACGCCCGGATGCGCGGGCAGCTCCGGGAGCGTTTCCCCGACCAGCCGCGCCAGGTCGGCCACGGCCTCGTCCTTCGGCGCGGGCCGCACCGGGCCTCCCGGCAGGACCGCGACCGGTCGTTCGTCCGACGTGCTCTCCGGTGCGCTGCTCTCCTCCAGCGTCAGCTCGACCGCCGACGCCGCCACGACCTTCGCGTCCCGCGCATCGGCGCTGTACCGCAGCCGCACGCCGTCCCCGACCGCGAACGGATGCGGCCGGTCCGGGTCGCACGCCACCACGAGCGTGCGCTTGGCCGTGCGCAGCCGTCCCGACGGCGGCACCCACTCGCCTGCGGACACCGACACCGGCACAGCACAGGTCGTGTCCACCTCGAGGTCGCCGACCGGTGCGGCGAGCTGCCGGAAGAACTCCCACCATGCCGGGTTCGTCTCGCGACGGTGATAACCGACGGAGGCGGCGAGCAGCGCGCGAGCGTGGTCGTCCGGGGTGAAGTCGGCGGGGTCGTCGGGCAGGCCGTCGAGCAGCGGGTCGACCAGCGCCGCCAGCGCGGCCGCGCGTTCGGCCCGGCGCAGCGCGGCCTCTTCCTCCTCCGTCTGCCGCAGCAGGGCGTCCACTTCGGACTCCGGCGCCGGGGTTGCGAGCTCGATGCCCGCTTCCTCGCGGACGCGGTGCAGGAATTCCAGCAGCCGCAACGTGGAGACGCAGTCGTACTCGTTGTAGTCGGCGATGCCGCGCAGCACCTCGTCGGCCTCTTCGACGTCGCCGGCCTTGGCGAGCGTCAGGTAGTCCTCGTACGCCTCGATGCTCGACGCGGCCGTCTTCACGTCGCCGTCGCGGGCTTCCGGCATGTACAACGGTTCGAGGTACTTGATCGAGTACGACCGCTGGCCGACGCGCAAGGCCTTGCGCACCACGGCATACAGGTCGACCATCCGGCCGCTGCGCAGCAGTTCGTCCACGGCTTCCTCGCGCGTTCCGTGCACTGCGGCGAGCCGCTTGACGGCCGTGACCTCGTACGGCGCGTAGTGGAAGATGTGCGCGTCCGGATCGTCGGTCAGCCTGGCGGTGGCGAAGTCGACGAACTCCTCGAAGGCACGCTTCTCCTGCCGACGCGTATGCGCCCAGAACGGTGTGAAGCGCGCGTCGGGCGTGACGGCGCCGAACAGGTACTCCAGCCCGGCGCCGGCGAGGGCGTACGGGTCGCCTTCCATGTCGAAGAAGATGTCGCCCGGGCTCGGTGGCGGCAGCTCGGCCAGCGCCGACGGGTCGATGACCTCGTACGCCAATTCTCCGGTTTCGTCCTGCCGCACCTGGATCGCGGCCTGCGCGCGCAAGGTCGCGAAGGTACCCGCCGACATGTCACGCGGCCGGTCCGACGGCTCGGCGGTGGCGAGCGCGTCGATCGTGCCGAGGCCGGCCGTCACGAGCTTGCGCCGCTGTTCGCCACGCATGCCCGCGACCAGCGACAGGTCCCGGTCCTTCTCGCGCGCGGACGAGCAGTGGTCGGCGAAGCCGCAGCCGGTGCAGGCGGGGCGTTCGTCGGCCCACATGCGTTCCGGCAGCCGTGGCGGCCGCGTGACGAGCCGGTCACGGAGGCGATCGAGCAGCGGGAGGAAATCGTCGACGCGCAGGCTGCGCGTGGTGCCGTCACCGAGCAGCAGGTGCATCTCCGGCCCGGCCGGCCAACCAGCGCGGCGCAACGCGTCGGCGTACGCGGTGAGCTGCACGACCGCGGATGGCTTCGCGTGCCGCGCGAGCTTCGTGTCGTAGACCTCGTAGCGGCCTTGGTCGTCGCGGAGCAGGAAGTCGGCGCGGCCGGAGAATTCGCCGTCGTGGAAGACGGCCTGGTAGATCACCGGCGCGCCTGCCCGCAGCGCTTCCCCGGTGGCCTTCGCGGCGGCGACCTGGTCGGGCTCGTCGATTTCGACCACGGTCTTGCGCTCGCCACGCAGCCGTTCGAGCGTGGCTGCCTCGTGCGCATGGCCGTGCTTGACGGCCAGCCGGTCGGGCCCGGAGCCCGGGCGCGGCGCGCCGGGCAGTCCCGCCGCCAACGCTTGCTTGAGGATGCTGCGGTGTTCGCATTCGAGCAGGTCGGCGAGGTCGGACGGGGTATGCATCGCCTGGCAGTCTGACATGCGCGCCCGTCCGGCTCGGCACCATGGGTGCCAACACGCCGTGGCAGTAAATCCCGGTCGTGCGGGCGGTGATGACCTCGACGGCCGCCGGGTTCGACTGCTGCACGACTTGAACTCCCGCAGCAGGTGTCGGAGGCCGCCGCCCGTTCCGCGAGGCCGGTGTGCTGCCGCTGGCGGCGTTTCCCCTGACCTTTACGAGTGTGACTATGTGCGTTAGAACATAGCTGGTGAATATTCGGCGGAGGTCCGGTCACTTGGGAGGAGCCGAACTGTCATGAGTGATCTCCAATCGCCTTCGCGCTGCTGCATGTCCTCGAATGGCGGTGCCGGTATCCACCGCGGAGATCCCGCGCCATCGAGATCAGGACGGGATGGTGCTGCTGCCCGGTGGCGAGTTCCTCATGGGGACCGAGGGCGGTCCGGACAGTTCCAGTGGGCGCGGGCTTTCGCTGCGTTGCGTCCGCGTGACGGGTCTTGACATCGTCCGGCTTCGGGGATGAATATCGGGACATAGGTTCTTGGGAACGTAGGTGATCCGATGCAGCTCGGCTACGTGATCCTCGGAATGCTGGCCTTGCGCCCTGTCTCCGGCTACGACCTGCGCCGGTGGATGGAGGGCCCGGGCCGGTACATCGGCTACGGCGTGCAGCTGCCGCAGATCTATCGCCGGCTCGGGAAGCTGGTGGAGCGCGGCTGGGTCGGCTTCGAAGTCGACCCGCGCGAGGGGCGCCCCGACGCGAAGGTCTACCGGCTGACCGAAGAGGGGCGTGCGGCGCTGCTGGAGTGGGCCCGGTCCCCCTACGAGCCCTCGCCGCGCCCCAAGGACCCCGAATTCACTCTCCGCTTCGTCTTCGCCGGACAGCTCGGCCCCGACATCGCGCTCGACTTGGTGACCACGGAGCTGGAGTACCGGCTCAAGCATGACGTGAACCCGCCCGCCCTACCGTCCGTCGCCGCGTACGAACCGCAGATCCCCGAATTGGACGCCGACTGGGCACGCGAGGTCCACACCCTGGCTCACGAACACGGATACGCCTTCTCCGCCTCGTACATCGCCTGGCTCCAGGTGACGAAGGCCCGCCTTGAAGCCGAACTCGGCCGCTGATTCCGCCGCCCTGAGCGGCTGATCCACATCCAATCCGCCCCTCGGGCTCCCGCCCGCGGTATCGCCATGTCCGCAGCCGCCGGGTGAGCCCGCACGGGCGTGTACCCGGACACACCCCGCACCGAGCCTTGGAGTTTCCCGCATGCGCATCATCTACATCGACGTGGACACCCTCCGCGCTGATCACACCACCCCGTACGGCTACCACCGACCGACCACGCCCAACCTGCAGAAGCTGGCGGACAAGTCCGTCACCTTCGACCGCTACTACTGCTCCGACTCGCCCTGCCTGCCCTCCCGCACGGCCCTGACCAGCGGCCAGTTCGGCATCACCAACGGCGTCGTCGGGCACTTCGGACCGGCCGCCCAGTTCCGGCTCGATGCCGGCCACGGGCCCGAACCCGACCGCCCGCTGCTCGGCCAGCGGCTCGGATGGGGCGGCTACTACACGGCTGCGATCTCTGTGTTCGCCGAGCGCCACCGCGCCTACTTCTTCCACGGCAACTTCCGCGAGTCGATCCGCGCCACCGACCGCTTCGGTGACGAGGAGGCACCAGACGTCAACCGGGCGGCAATCGAATGGCTGCGTCGCCACGCCGACGAGGACGACTGGTATCTCCACTTGACCTACTGGGAACCGCACACCAACTACACCCAGCCCGCCGAGTGGACCGACCAGATGGCCGCTTCCGGCCCGGTGCAGGCCTGGCCCGACGAAGAGACGATCGCCGCGCACGCCGAGATCTACGGCCCGCGCAGCGCCCTCGACCTGCACTACTCCCTAATCGGGTCGGGCAAGTCCCCGGTTCCCCACAACATGCCTGATGCGATCCGGTCCCGCGCCGACTTCGAGCACCTCATCAACGGTTACGACGGCGCCGTGGCCTACTGGGACCACCATTTCGGCCAGCTCATGGCTGCCCTGGAGGAACTGGGCATCGCCGACGACACCGCCGTGATCGTCAGCGCCGACCACGGCGAGTCGTTCGGTGAGCAGGGCTCGTACGCCGAGCACGGACTGGCCAACGAGCCCACCCACCGCCTGCCGTTGGTCGTGCATTGGCCGGGCCTGACCGACGATCTGCCCGACGAGGCCCGCCGCAACGACGCCCTGCTGTACAACATCGACCTCGCACCGACCTTGTGCGATCTGCTCGGCATGGACGTCCCGGCGGGCTGGCAGGGCAAGTCCTTCGCGCCGGCGGTGCGCGGGGAGCGCATCGACTCCCGCGAGTACCTGGTCCTCGGGCACGGCGCCCACACCTACCAGCGGGCCGTGCGCACCCGCGACCACCTCTACGTCCGCACCTACCACCCCGGCAGCTTCCGCGCCGAGTGGGAACAGCTCTTCCACGTCACCGAAGACCCACACCTCACCCGGGACCTGCTGGAGCAGGAACCGGAGCTGGCCGCGCGGATGCGCTCGTACCTGGCCGAATGGTGGCACAAGTACGCGGGCCACCCAGGTGCCCTGCCCGACCCGATGCAGACGACCCTGCAGACCGGGCCGACGTACTACAGCGATCCCGCGCGCTACGCCCAGCACCTGCGCGACACCGGCCGCGAGCATTTGGCGGAAGACTTGGAAGGGCGCCTCGCCGCCCTGAACGTGCCCGTCTCCTGGCACGCCCCCGACCGGCCCCGCACCACCGAGCTGATCCAGCGCTGGGTGCAGCTGATGCAGACGCGCGAGGAGCGACCCGTCTCTTCCGAAGGCCGCCGGCCCCAGCGGACCGAAGACGCCATCGTCCTGGCCGGGCCCGGCCAGGACGATGGCGTCCAGGGAAGTTAGCGCTGCAGCGCGATAGCTAGTGCGGGGCAGCCGGCCGCAGCTTGCTCGACCTGCGCCAGCAGTTCGCGTGGCGGGTCGGGGTTGAGCAGCATCACCCGGCCATCACTGTCGTCTTGGTCGAAGACGTCGGCTGCGATCAGTGCACATTGTCCCGCGCCGATGCACTTGTCCTTGTCAGCGATGATGTTCATCGGGATTCCTCGTCTGGTAAGGGATGTGAGGCATTTTGCGCAAGCCGGGGCACTACCAGGTGACAGGAAGCTCGTTCAAACCTCCGGTCAGCCGGTCCGTGCGGACCTCGATGTCATCGAGGTCCACGGCCAGTCGTAGGCGGGGGAACCTCCGGAACAGCGCTGGGAAGACCGTGCGCAGCTCGGTCCGGGCAAGGTTCGCGCCGATGCAGAAGTGCACGCCGTGGCCGAACGCGAGGTGCGGGTTGGGACTGCGCTCGGGATCGAACTGAGCTGCCTCGGCAAACACCGCCGGATCTTGGTTCGCGGCGCCGACGGCAATGATCACCGCGTCACCGGCGGAGATCGTCTGGCCTGAGATCTCGACATCGTCGTGTGCGTAGCGCACCAGGCCCAGACCGCTCGGTGAGGTCCGGCGCAGGATTTCCTCCACCGTGGACTCGGCTCGGTCGTCGGGGTCCGCGGCGAAGGCGTCTCGACGGTCCACATCGGACAAGAGCAGTAGGACGCCGAGGTCGATGCGACCGGCGGTCGTCTCGTGGCCGGCGAAGATCAGCCCTGCGGCAAGTCGCGCGATGTCCTCGTCGGTGAAGGTGGGGAAAGCTCGTTGCGCGAACACCATGTCGGAGATGACGTCCTCAGCCGGGTTGGCCCGCTTGGCTTCGGCCAGCTCGCTGGTGTACGCCATGAACTCGGACATGGCGGTGCGGGCGACGTCGCCCGCGTTCATCCGGCCGATCCGGTCGGAGAAGTCGCGGAAGAGGTCGCGGTCTTCGTAGGGCACACCGAGCAGTTCGCAGATGACGAGCACGGGCAGTGGGAAGGCGAGGTGTTCGTGCAGGTCGACCGGTTCGCCGGGAGACCGGTCGTGCGCCGCCTGCATCGCATCGAGACAACCCTCGGTCAGTTCCCGGATGTGATCGCCCAACGCGCGCATCCGCTTGGCGGAGAACGCCGGTGCGAGCAGTTTGCGCAGCCGCTGGTGATCTGCCTGCTCGGTGTTGTAGTTGCCGGACGGGCCGTTGAAGACCGCGGCGTCGGAAACCTTCGCGGCCGCTTCAGGCGCCGGGTGCGACCGCCCGAGGCGCGAATCGCCCAACAGCGCCCGTGCCTCGGTGTAGCGGGTCACCAGCCACGCCGGGTCACCGGAGGGCGTGCGGACCGGGACGAGCGGGGCTTGGCGACGCAGGACGGCGTAGTGCGGGGCCAAGTCGAGCACGTTCGGGCGGTCGAACGGTAGTTGGGGCGCGGACATCGGTTTTGTCTCCTTCATCATCGGTGTTGTCGCGGACGCTCGTTCGTCAAGCAGCCTTCTGCGGGTCAGGCGAAGAACTGGGATCCAGCTCGCTCGTAGGAGCGTCACAGCGGTCTGTCGCGGGGGCACAGTGGTGCGTCCCGGTCGTGCGGCGGAAGACCCGCCATGCCAGCAACACGCCGAGCCCGTGCACGACCGGGCCGACTGCGTTGGTGAAGCCGAGCGCGATGGTCTGGCCGGCCAAGAACAGGGGGATTTCGGCCGACAGGATGACGACCTTCGTGGCGAGCAGAACCACATTGGACCTCGTGAAAGCCCGGCGGCGGATCGGACAGCGGCGCCATCTGGTCCCTTCGCCGGTGACCAGCCCCGCTACCAGGCCCAGCGGTGGCCAGCCGAACGCCAGCATCACCGGGGTCACCAGGGCGATGGTGCTGTGGATCACCAGGCCCGGCGCGAAGAAGTTGGTGGCATCTCCGGTGCACGCGGCCAGCAGCCCCCCGACGCAGATGATGCCGAGGGCACCAAGTGCCCGCCAGACGGGTTCTCCGCACACCAGCCGGCGCACTGTGATCCCGACGCCGCAGGTGAGGGCGAACGCCACCGCAATGACGACCCGGTGGGTCAGCACGAAGGTCAGCGTGAAGAAGAGGATCGGTGCGATGTCGATCAACGCTGCACGCACCCGGTTCTGCACGTCGGGCTGGGTGTTGTCAGCACGGTCGTCTTTGGGGGGTGGCGAAGGGACCACGGCTGCTCCAGGGGGCTGGTCGGGTGCGTTGATGCCAGGAAACCCGGACCAGCTGACCCGGCACGGTCACCGAGCTGACGATTTGCTGACAGTGGCCAGCGCTGGCGCCCACGCGCGTTTCACGGCGTTTCCACTGCTCAGCCCGTGCCACCGGTCGGTGATCTGGAGCGTGGGGCGCAGTAGGATGCCGACGCTGGAACCAGGCGGCGCGTTGCCGCACGAGTCACGACATGATGGGTGCCTGCCATGCCGTCCGCTTCGGGGAGCGAGGGTGTGTCGCCGCCCCGGGGAGCCGGGCAGCGGTTGCTCGTCGTGGACGACGATCCGAGACTGGCTGAACTGCTGGAGACCACCTTGAGCCTGGCGGGCTACGAGGTGGCGGTGGTGGATTCTGGTGCCGAGGCCCTGCACGCCTGTGCCACGATCCGGCCCGACCTGCTGGTGCTGGATGTGATGTTGCCCGACATGGACGGGTTCGCGGTATGCCAGCGGTTGATCGAGGACAGGGCACGACTGCCGGTGCTGTTCCTGACGGCGCGGCACGCGGTCGAGGATCGCGTGACCGGTTTGGCCATGGGGGCTGATGACTACCTCACCAAGCCGTTCAGCGTTCTCGAACTGCTCGCCAGGGTGCACGTCCTGCTGCGCAGAGCGGGTATGACCGCAGAATCGAGCCCGGTTCTGCGTTTCGCCGACCTGACCGTGGACGAGCGGAGCATGCGAGTCCGCCGCGGCGATCGGCCGATCACGCTGTCGCCGACCGAGTACAAGTTGCTGCGCTACCTGCTGGTCAACGCCGACCGCGTGATGTCGAAAGACCAGATCATGGATCACGTGTGGCAGCACCAGTTCACCCCCGGGGTCGTCGAGAAGCTGGTGTCCCGGCTGCGGGCGAAGGTGGACGCGCACCCGCCGGCCCTGATCCGCACGGTGCGTGGCTTCGGCTACAGCCTGCGGCGCCCCGGAGGTGACTGACATGGCCCGCGCTTGGCGCGGCTCACTGCGGGGCCGTCTCCTGGCGGGGTCCATCCTGCTGGCGGCCCTGGGCATGGTCACGGTCAACGTGGCCTCACTGGTCGGGCTGCGCCTCTACCTCACCGACGTCGCCGACACCAACCTCACCCAGGCCCGCGATGCGGTCCAGCGCTACGCCGAGAGCCGGTCTTCCCCGATCCCGGAGACCACCCTGAACACTCTGGTTCCGGCAGGCGCATACGTTGCGCTGCTCGACGAACACGGCCGCGTAGTCGCCGAGACAGCGGGACAAGGCCCCAACGGGCAGCCGACCCCACGTCCCGACCTGCCGGCGCAGGTCCTCAGCGGATTCGCTGAGCGCCCCATGACCGTGTCGGCCCGAGGAGCGCTCATACCGAGGTACCGAACCCTTGGGTTCTCAGTCGGAGCGAACACCGTAGTCCAGCCGGCGACCGGCACGGCACCGAAGCCCGTCAGCACCATGGTGATCGCCAGCAACCTCGCGGCTTCCGACGACGTCGTGTACTGGCTCATCGGCGCCGAAGCCGTGGCCACCCTCACCGCACTCGCAGGAATCGCGGTCCTGGGGCGCGGCGTGCTGCGGGTAGGCATGCGGCCGTTGCAGGACGTGGCCACAACGGCGACCGCGATCGCCGCCGGAGACCTCCACCAGCGCATCGAGGTCGGTCAACCGCATTCCGAGATCGGGGAGGTCGGCAGTGCGCTGAACCAGGCGTTCGACGCGCGACAACGTTCCGAGGAACGACTCCGCCAGTTCGTCGCCGACGCCTCGCACGAGTTGCGCACCCCGCTGACCACCATCAGAGGCTGGGCGCAACTTCATCTGCACGGACTTGCTCAGGAACCTGAACTGGTCGAGCGGGCGATGCTGCGCATCGAAGAGGAAGCCGCCCGCATGCACACGACCGTGGAGGAATTGCTGCTGCTGGCCCAGCTCGACCAGGGACGGCCAGTCGCCGACGCCCCGGTCGACCTCGGCAGGCTCGCCGCGGAGGCAGCCGCGGACGCCCGCGCTCTCGACCCCGGGAGGCCGATCACCATCGACGTCCAGGACAAGGTGTTCGCCAGCGGTGACGAGGATCGGCTGCTCCAGGTGCTGCGCAACCTGCTCAGCAACGCGCAGCGGCACACACCCGCCGGAACACCGGTTGCCGTAGCGGTCCGCCCGCTGCCCGACGACCAGGTCGAACTGACAGTCGCCGACCACGGTCCCGGCATGAACCCGGAAACCGCACGCAGAATCTTCGAACGCTTCTACCGCGGCGACGACTCCCGCAGCCCCAGCACCGGCGGTGCCGGGCTGGGTTTGGCGATCGTCAAGTCCATCACCGAAGCTCACGGCGGCACTGTGACGGTGACCACCGCAGAAGGCAAGGGCAGCACCTTCACCGTCACCCTGCCCGCCACCCACTGACCAACCAGCATCCACAGCACAGGGCGAAGTCCCAATGCGGGCATCTACTCGCACACGCGGAAATGCTCCTCGATGCACGGATCAGCGCGGAACGGCGGACAGGAGCGTTGCGGCGTCGAACACCGGACTGTAAGTTCTGCGGCCCTGTCGCTGGTTGCGTGATCAACTTTCCTGGTCTGATCGCTGGTCCTGGTAGGCGTTTGTGGGGCCAGTTTTGGGTGTAACTGGGTTTGATGATCTGGGTTAGTTGCGTGCGGCGGACAGGCGTCCGTCGAAGGCGAGGTCGAAGGCGTTGAGGGCGGCTTTCCAGCGCATGGTCCAGCGTCCTCGGCCCCTGCCTGTGGGGTCCAGGCCCATCAGGGCGAGGTCGAAGGCATTTGAGGGCGGCCTGTTCGGTGGGGAAATGCCCTCGGGCGTTGATGCTCTCGATGGCGTTGGTGGTGCAGATGATCTTGCGGATCTCGACGTCGAACTGCAAGAACGGCACGAACTCGGCCCACGCGGCGGTCCACAACCGCACGATCGCGGGATACTTCTTCTCCCATTTCTCGCAGAACTCGGCGAAGCGGTCCAGTGTGGCCTGCTCGCTGGGGGCGGTGTAGACGGGTTTGAGGTCCTTGGCCAGCGCCGGCCAGTCCTTGCGTGAGGCGTACCGGAAGCTGTTGCGCAGCAAATGTACGACACAGGTCTGCACGATCGCTTTCTCCCACACCGTGGTCACCGCCTCGGGCAGGCCTTTCAGGCCGTCGCAGACGACCATCAGCTCGTCGGAGGTGCCGCGGTTCTTGATCTCGGTGAGCGTCCGCAGCCAGTACTTGGCGCCTTCGCCGTCGCCGTGCTCGCCGGCCCAGAGTCCGAGGATGTCGCGTTCCCCGCTCGCGGTGACACCCAGCGCGAGGTAGACGGGCCGGTTCGCGACCTGTCCTCCCGGATCTTGACGTGGATCGCGTCGACGAACATGACCGCGTACACCCGCTCCAGTGGTCGGTTCTGCCACTGCGCCATCCCGTCGAGCACCCGGTCGGTGATCACCGAGATCGTCTCCTTGGACACCTCCGCCCCGTACACCTCGGCCAGATGCGCCGAGATCTCTCCGGTGGTCAGGCCCTTCGAGGTCAGCGACACCACGATCCCGTCCACCCCGGACAGCCTGCGTTGCCGTTTACGCACGATCTTCGGCTCGAACGAGGCATCCCGGTCCCGGGGCACGGTGATCTCGACTGGACCGGCCTCGGTCAGGACCGTCTTCGACCGCGTCCCGTTCCGTGAGTTCCCGCCGTCACGATCGGCCAGATCGTGCTTGCCATAACCCAGATGGGCGTGCATCTCGCCCTCCAGCGACGACTCCAGCACGATCTTGGTCAGCTGCTGTATCAGCCCACCCTCGCCACCGATGGCCACCCCATCGGCCTGGGCACGCTTGACCAGCTCGGCCACCACCTGCCGGTCCACCACCGGCGAGACCTGCAGCGACGCGTCCTTCTCTGATCACCCATGGTGCACTATCCTCCACTGTGGACAGTTACACTCCAGAGCTTACAGTCCCCGTTTGTGATCAGGGCCGGTGTGTGATCGTGAGTGGTTGGACGTGTTGCTGCCGCATCTGGTCGGCGTGGTGGTGGAGCGGATCGTCAGGGGGCCTGGATAATTGCTGTCGTGACAGCCGCATCCGAGGTTCCCGAGGCAGCGTTCTCCCATATCAAGATCCGTGTCGGGGCTCTGGTCTTCTGCGGCGACCAGGTCGCTCTCATCCGGCGTGATCGGCCGGATAGCACCCACTACACGCCGCCTGGGGGGAACGTGGAGCCAGGGGAGGACTGCGTCAGGGCTTTGGATCGTGAGCTCGGGGAGGAACTAGCGTTGTCCCTGGCGCAGGCTGAAGGCCTTGAGCTGCTATGGGTCGTGGATCAGATGGTGAGCCGACCGGGCAGTACTCCGCCGCGCAAGCTTCATCTGATCTACCGTCTGCACATCACGCAGGAGGTTCGTGCGATGGTGGCCACGGCGGAGTACGACGAGGTTCCTGGCGGCTACGAGGTCGGTGTCGTGGAGTGGGTGGACTACCGCGCGGTGGCTGGGTTGCCCTTGTTCCCGCCGATCGGCGCTGCTCTTGCGGCGTTGCCTTCGCCTCATGCCGCGATCACGAATGCTTCCCTAGGGGCCGTCACTGATGACAACTACACCTGGGTCTGACAGCTTCAACCATTCCCACTGGGCTTCCCCCCGGGAGCGTGGACACCGGGTTTCATGCTGCGAGGCCTTGCACTGTAGTTGATGCGAGCCGGTGTTCGTAGTCGGTGGGGCTGAGGTGGCCCAGTGCTGAGTGCCGGCGTCGGTGGTTGCAGAAGGCGATCCAGCGGAAGAGGCCGTGTCATGCCAACGGCTCTGTCGATGGTTGCGTGACCAACAATGTGGTGGGTGTGTTACTGATCGAGCAGGATTCTCTTGCGTAGCAGGGCGAAACCGGCTTTGCCGTTTGAGCATTTTGATCTTGTTGTTGATGCCTTCGGTGGGGCCGTTGCTGTAGGGCAGGGTCAGGCCTGAGGTGGTGGCGTCCCAGTCCTTTTCCAGGCCGTTGAGGTAGGCGTCGAAGCCGGGCAGTGCGTCGCTGCGAGTGGTGGTGATCCAGGCGGCGAGGTCCTGGCCTCGGCGGCCGGTGAGGATAGCGGCGAATTCACGTACTCGGGTGGCCAGTGTGGTCATCCCGGGACAGCTGGCGATCAGGTCGTCGAGGTGGCGGCGGGTGGCCTCGAGCAAATTTTCGGGCCTGCTCATGATCCAGGAGACCAGACGACGCGGTGACGGTGTGTGGCGTGGCGGGTCGGCCCGGCCCTGGCTGATGTAGCGGACCAGCAGGTTCGCGCTGCCGGTGTAGCCCTGCTCACGGATTTCGGCCAGGATCCGCGTGACCGGGGTTTTCTCGGCCAGGCGGCGCTGAAATTGGTCGCGGTGGGCATCGACGAGGCAGGGTCCGTAGCGTGGTGGGCGTAGCAGGTCCTCGACCCGTTCGGCGCGGGCGTAACGTTTGACGGTGTTCAACGCCCAGCCCAGCCGCCGGGCGCATTCCAGCAGCCCGACGCCTTGGTCCCGGAGTTCGTGGACGGCGGCGAACCGTTGCCGTGTGCGTGCCGCCAGTGCCGAACCCGCCTTGCTCGGCAGGGCATTCCAGGATGCGGAGTAGGCCACGACGCTCTTTTCCGCCGCCGCGGCCAGGTTGTGCCAGAGATGCCACCGGTCACTGGCCTGCACCGCTTTCGGGGCACCTTGACGGATGGCCTCGGCGTAGGCCGCCGACCCGTCACGGCAGACCACCTCAATGCCGGGATGCTCACGCAGCCAGGCCGCAAGAGTGGCTGCTTTGCGGTCCGGGAGCACGTCAAGGCGGCGGTGCGTGACCGCGTCGATCAGCAACGTCGCGTACTTGCGGCCCCGCCGGATCGCGAAGTCATCGACACCGAGCACCGCGACCGTGCCGACCTCGGGTTCTGACAGCACGTGCACCAGCCGCAGCCGTGTGCTCCGGCAGACGCGAAGCCCCAGCCGGGCAGCCAGACGCGCCCCGGCCCTGCCCGCCATCGCCAACCCGACATCTTCCAGAACCTTGCGGTTGGGTGATGTCCTGCGGGCATGCCGGGCGGTCAGGCCGTCGACCTGCTCAGCGAACGTCCGAACGGGACAGTAGAGACCATCACAGAAGAACCGGCGCACCTGCAGACGCAACACCGCTGGCTGGCCGGTCACTGAGACGTCGGCCAGCCCGCGGTCGTAGCGGCTGTGAACCCGCCGCGACCGGCCGCCGCAGGACGGACAGACACCATCATCGGCCCTGACACGCGCCCAGACCATCACGCCCGGCCCGGACCGCTCGATCCGCTCCACCACCACGCCGACCAGATGCGGCAGCAACACGTCCAACCACTCGCGATCACACACCGGCCATGATCACAAACGCCTACAAGGGCCAGCGACAAGCCCAGAAAAGTTGATCGCGCAACCAGCGACAGAGCCCAAAACTGGACAGGCCCTCGAACACCGGCGAGTCCGGGGTGTACGCGCCGTCGAGCAGCATGCTTGGCGCCAGGTCCATGAGATGGACTAGGGCTTCCGTCGATGTGGCGGCACTCAGGTGGCCAGGCCGGCGGATGATGAGTGGTTCGTGCAGCCCTGAGTCGTTCGCCCAGCGCTTGCCTCGCGGCATGCCGACGCCGTGGTCGCTCCAGAACACGACGATCGTGTCATCGGTGAGACCGTCCTCCTCGTGCTGATCGAGAATTCCGCCCACCCCGTGGTCAATCCGACCTGGGGCGGCTCGTCCGGAGGGTCATCGCGCCCCGGATGGGGCGGATTCGGCGGCCAGGGTCTCCGGCGACGCTGGGGTGGACAGCAGTGCGGTGCAGGAGTCGACCAACTGGGCGATGAGCAATCGGTGCTCGGCGCCCTCGTCCGTGGTGGCGTCCTTCTGGAGTTGGCGTTCGCGGTTGGCCAGGGTGTGCACCAGCAGTCCGGCGAAGTGGTCCCAGCGGTCTTGGCGCAGCCGGGGCGGCAGATCGGCCAGGTGCTCCGTGATCCGGGCGTGCACGGTGGCCTGGCCGCTGCTCCACTCGTTCGCGGTGAGGTCGAAGGGTGCGATGTCCTCGACGTACATGGCGTTGGCGACGAAGCGCAGGAACCATCCCGGTCGGCGCTCGCCCTCCAGGTTCTCGGCCGTGGTGCGGATCATCACCTCCACAAGAGCACGCAGGTCGTGCCCGCGACCTTGGGCGTCCAGATCGGCGACGCGGGTCAGCAGTCGGTTGCCCGCCGGACGCATCCGGTACTCGTAGACGGCCTCGGCCAGCGCTCGTTTGGTGCCGAAGTGGTACGCGACCGCAGAGGTGTTGCGCTGCCCGGCCGCCGTGGCGATCTCGCGGAGCGAAACGGCGTGCACCCCCCGCTCGGCGAACAGTCGCTCGGCGACCTCGATGAGGCGGTTGCGGGTGTCGTTGGCGGTATGGGCGGTGTTCACGGCAGAAGTCTAAGGAAGTGCTGAGAAACAGATGTGCATGGTGTGGAGGGCTTGCCAACATTAACGCGGATGCGTTAAATCTGCGGCAACGCATCCGAGAGGGGAACCTGCCATGACGCAGAACCAAGCCGCCCGGCAGCTGGGTCTGAAGGAGTCCGTGCAGGAGGCCGGCACCGCCGCGTTCGGGGGGTATGGCATGGCTCAGGCCACCCACCTGTTCGCCCGGGAGGTTCCGGCTCCGCAGCGTGCCGAGGCCATCGAGGTCGCCCCGCGCACGTGGTTCCTCCGGCTGGGCATCGTCAACGCCGGGCTTTTCGCCACCGACGAGGGACTGGTGCTGGTGGACTGCGGCTGTGCGGGCGACGGTCCGGAGCTGCTGCGCGTCGTGCGCGAGTGCAGCGACCTGCCGCTGCACACCGTGGTGCTGACGCACGGCCATGTCGACCACGCCTTCGGCCTGTGGTCGCTGCTGGAGGCGGGGGAGCGGCCTCGGATCGTCGCGCACCAGAACATCACCGCCCACTACGAGCGCTACGCCAAAACCCACGGGCTGAACACCGCGATCAACTTCCAGGTGCCCGGGGAGAACGGCAAAGCCTGGCCGCAGGGCCGGGGGGATTTCCTGTGGCCGGACACCGTCTTCCGGGACACGCTCGAACTCGTCGTCGGCGACGAGCGGTTCGTGCTGCGGCACGCGAAGGGCGAGACCGATGACGCGGTGTGGCTGTGGGCCCCCGAGCGCGGCGTGATCGCTGCCGGCGACCTGGTCACCGGCTACCTGCCGAACTGCGGCAATCCGCGCAAGGTGCAGCGCTTCGCCGAGGAATGGGCGGACGCAGCAGAGGAGATGGCCGCCCGCAACGCGGAGATCGTGCTGCCTGGCCACGGCGAAGTGGTGCGCGGTGCCGAGGCGATCCGTGACGAGCTGACGACCATGGCCGCCTACCTGCGGCACATCGTCCGGCATGCGGTCGACGGGCTGAACGCCGGGAGGTTGCCCGAGGAGATCGTCAGCACGCTCCGGATACCGGACGAACTGGCCCGGCATCCGCGACTGCAACCTCTCTACGACCGCCCCGAGTTCATCTGCCGCAACGTACTTCGCCGCTACGGCGGCTGGTGGGACGGCCGCCCGGCGAACCTGCTGCCCGCCCCCGCCCCCGACCAGGCCCGGGAGGTGGCCCGCCTGGCCGGAAGCGCCGCCGCGCTCGCCGCCCGCGCACGAGAGCTGGTCGCCGAGGACCTGCGGCTGGCCTGCCACCTCGCAGAGTGGGCTTTCCTGGCTGACCCGCAGGACGAGGCCGCGCAGGAGACCTACCGGAAGGTATTCGCCGCCCGGGCGGACGTCGAGCCCTCGCTGATGGCCAAGGTGGCCTTCGGCGAGCCTGAGTCGACGGTGGCCGCGGTCCGCGCCGCGGCCTCCGCGGAGAAGGGCTGACGGAGTGTCCACGGGTGGCCGGAGCGAACTCGGCGGACAACCCGCGGACCGTCGGCAGGTCAGCGCGGCGCCGCCCGCTCCAGACCCATCTGGTGTTCCGGACGAGGAGCGCCCGCTGGCGGACGCGTCGGTGCGCCGCATGGGCACGGTGCTAACCGCCGGGTTCACCCCGGCCTACCCGGTCGCTGTCATCGTCGGTCTGCTCTGCCTGGCAGTCGTCCTGCGAATGCAACACGGCCGGGCGCCGGCGATGAGCGGTGCACCGGCTCCGCACTGACGACTCCGGCGATTTTCCTTTCCGATCCGAAGGAGGCCCCGTGTCCGCCACGCCGATCGACGACCGCGCCTTTCCCGACATCTTCTCCCCGGGCAAGATCGGTCCGCTGACGCTGCGAAACCGCACGATCAAGGCCGCAACGTTCGAGGGACGCAGCGACGGCGCGCTGGTCACCGACTCGCTCATCGAGTTCCACCGGCGTCACGCGGCCGGCGGGGTCGGCATGACGACCGTCGCTTACTGCGCGGTTGCCCCGGAGGGGCGCACCCAGTTCGACCAGATCTGGATGCGACCTGAGGCCGTCCCGGGGCTGCGTCGTCTCACCGATGCCGTGCACGCCGAGGGAGCCGCCGCGTCAGCGCAGATCGGGCACGCCGGGCCGGTCGCCAATGGCAAGTCGAACGGGATGCCCGCGCTTGGCCCGAGCCCGCGGCTCAACCCGCTGAGCATGCGGATGACCCGGGCAGCCACCCGGCAGGACATCGACCGGATCGTCGAGGCCCACGGCACGGCAGCCGAGCTCGCCGTGGAGTCCGGGTTCGACGCGGTCGAAGTCCACCTCGGACACAACTACTTCGCCAGTTCGTTCCTCAGCCCGAAGATCAACAGGCGCAAGGACGGCTTCGGCGGCTCGCTGGAGAACCGCGCCAAGGTCGCGCGCGCCGCCGTCCGGGCGGTCCGCGACGCGGTCGGCGACCGGATCGCGATCCTGGCCAAGCTCAACATGGACGACGGCGTCCCGGGAGGTTTCTGGCTGGACGAGGCGCTCCAGGTCGCCGCGTGGTTGGAGGCGGACGGCACGGTCGACGCGCTGGAGCTGACCGCGGGCAGCTCACTGCTCAACCCGATGTACCTGTTCAAGGGGGACGTCCCGGTCCGGGAGTTCGCGGCGGCCTTGCCACAGCCGCAGCGGTTCGGCGTCCGGATGGTCGGCCGAGCCCTGCTCAAGGAGTATCCCTATCGGGACGCCTACTTCATCGAGGACGCCCGCCAGTTCCGGGACGTCGTCAAATTACCGCTGGTGCTGCTGGGCGGCATCACCGACCGCCCGAGCATGGATCTGGCCATGTCCGAGGGTTTTCAGTTCGTCGCCATGGCCCGCGCGCTGCTGCGCGAGCCGGACCTGATCAACCGCCTCCAGCAGAAACCCTCGACCCGCTCGCTGTGCATCCACTGCAACAAGTGCATGCCGACGAACTTCGCCGGCACACGTTGCGTCCTGGCCTGATCTCGAACCCTGCACCTAGCCAAGGAGGTTTTCATGACCGTATTCGCTCCCGTCGAGGGCCGCTTCGCCGGCCGGGTCGCCGTGCTCACCGGTGCCGCCTCCGGCATCGGTCGGGCCACGGCGCTGCGCCTGGCCGCCGAGGGCGCCACTGTGCACGGTCTCGACATCAGCGCCGCGGGCCTGCAGGAGACCGCGGACCTCGCGGCCGGTCTGCCCGGAACCGTGTTCACCCGCGTCACGGATGTCACCGACCGCACCGACTGCTTCACCGCGGTCGCGGACGCAGTGGCGGGCTCGGGGCGGCTGGACGTGCTCGGCAACGTCGCGGGTATCGCCCGCTACGAGCACGCCACGCAGGTGAGCGAGGCGGACTACCGCACGATGATGGCGGTCAACCTCGACGGGCCGTTCTTCATGTGCCAGGCAGCCATTCCACACCTGGTGCGCAACGACGGGAACATCGTCAACCTGGCCTCCACCGGTGGGCTCATCGGGCAGGCGTACACCGCCGTCTACACCATGAGCAAGGGCGCTCTCGTGCAGCTCACCCGATCCCTGGCCGTCGAGTTCGTGAAGCAGAGCCTGCGGGTCAACGCCATTGCGCCGGGAGCGGTGGAGACCCCGCTGGTCACCGGCTTCACCATGCCGGAGGGGGTGGACCTGTCGCTGACCGTCAACACGCATACACCGCGCCCGATGGCCACCGCGGACGACGTCGCCGCCCTGTTCTGCTTCGTCGCCTCACCGGAGGCCCGCAACATCAACGGCGCCGTGCTCTCCACCGACAGCGGCGTTACCGCCGCCTGAACACCCGTGACCGACCGGCAATGGCCCCTGGTCGCCCGGTCGGCACCCACCACGGCCGGCGGTTCGCTCACCGGACGAAATCGAGCTCGCGGAAACTCCCCGGATCTGCTGGAGCCACGCCTGATCCGGTTCGGAACCGCCGGCCGCGTTCGCCCCGCCAGCCGGGCCCGGTCCCGCTGCGAAAGGAGTGTCCATGTCGGACGGTCATGTCGAATCCGCTATGCCGCGCGCAAAGGAGGGGGCGCCGAACGTCGTACTGGTATTGCTGGACGATGTGGGATTCGGTGCTTCCGCGCCGTTCGGCGGCCCGGTGGACACGCCTGCGGTGGCGGAACTGGCTGCTACGGGCCTGCGGTACAACCGATTCCACACCACCGCGATCTGCTCACCGACCCGGGCGTCGCTGCTGACCGGCCGGGATCCGCACGTGACCGGCGTCGGCACGGTGATGAACGCGGCGAACAAGTACCCCGGCTACCAGGGGATCATGCGTGACAGCACGGCCACCATCGCCACCTTGCTGCGGCGCAACGGCTACTCGACAGCGTGTTTCGGCAAGTGGCACCTGGCCCCGCCGTGGGAGACCTCGCAGATCGGCCCGTTCGACCGGTGGCCGACTGGCCGCGGGTTTGACACGTTCTACGGTTTCCTGGGTGGGGAGACGCACCAGTACGAGCCGACCCTCTACGAGGGGACCCGGCCGGTGAGCCGCCCGGACGGCGACGACTACCACCTGACCGAGGACCTGGTGGACCGGTCGATCGACTGGGTGCGGATGCAGCACTCGCTGGCCCCGGACCGGCCTTTCCTGCTGTACCTGGCGCCGGGCGCCACGCATGCACCACTGCACGTTCCCGAGCAGTGGTGCCGCAAGTATCGGGGGCGCTTCGCGCAGGGCTGGGACGAGATGCGGGAGGAGATCCTGGCGCGGCAGAAGGAACTCGGGGTGGTGCCGGTGGACACCGAACTGACCCCGCGGCCGCCGGAACTGCCGGCCTGGGATTCATTGAGCCGGGACCAGAAGCGCGTCGCAGAGCGGCTGATGGAGGTCTACGCGGGCTTCCTGGAGCACACCGACACGCAGATCGCCCGGCTGGTCGCCGAACTGAAGCGCAGCGGGCAGTTCGAGAACACCCTGTTCTGCTACGTCGTGGGCGACAACGGCAGCAGCGCCGAGGCCGGCCTGACCGGCAGCATCAACTACTTTGGCGCGTTGCAGGGGATGCCGGAGCCGGTCGAGGTGCAGCTGGAGAAGCTGGACGAGATCGGCGGGAAATCCTCCTACCCGCAGTACCCGGCGGGTTGGGCATGGGCGATGACCTCGCCGTTCCAATGGGTCAAGCAGGTCGCCTCGCACTTCGGTGGGACGCGGAACCCGATGGTGCTGTCCTGGCCGGCGCGGATCACCGGCGCTGGTGGGCTACGCAGCCAGTTCTCCCACGTCAACGACATCGTGCCGACGGTCCTGGAGGCTGCCGGCATCGAGGCGCCCGCTGTGGTGGACGGAGTGGAGCAGGCCCCGATGGACGGCACCAGCCTGGTGTACAGCTTCGACGATCCGGAGGCGCCGGAGCGGCACACCACGCAGTACTTCGAGGTGTTCGGGCACCGCTCGATCTACCACGAAGGCTGGATCGCGTCGGCGTTCCACCGCGCCGGAATGCCCTGGACGGTGGGGCAACCGCCGGTGGACGCCCCGTTCGACGCCGACGTGTGGGAGCTCTACGACACCACCCGCGATTTCAGCCAGGCCCGCGACCTAGCGGCCGAGGAGCCGGAGAAGCTGGCCTGGATGCGGGACCTGTTCGACAAAAAGGCCGCCCGGACCGGCATCCTGCCTTTGCGCGACGCACGGGCACACCGCACGCTGATGCCGAACCTGGCGGCCGGCCGGCGCGAGTTCACTTTCCACCGTGGTGCGGTGGGCATCCCGGAGAGCAACGCGCCGGAGCTAGCCGGGAACTCGTGGACAGTAAGCGCGCACATCGTCGTCGCAGCGGAGGGCAGTCGCGGCGTGCTGGCCACGATGGGCGGATACACGGGCGGGTGGGCGTTGTACCTGACCGAGGACGGCCGGCCCGAGTTCGTTTACCGGGCTTTCGAGGCAGGCCACGTCCATCTCGTCGGACGCGAACCGGTACCCGCCGGCGAACACGTACTGGCGGCCCACCTGGCCTACGACGGCGGCGGACGCGGCAACGGAGCCCGGATCACCCTGTCCCTGGATGGCATCGAACTGGGCAGCGGCCATACCCCGCGCACCCCGCCCGGTTTCTTCTCCATAGACGAGACCTTCGACATCGGGGAGACCACCGGATCGCCGGTGGGCGACTACCCGCACGTGTTCCCGTTTCACGGCGGGCTGGACCGGGTCGAATTCGTACTCCATTGAGGACAGGCCACTGCGGACGGACGGCAGAGGGGGGAGAGGAACGGACGTTGGACGCGTTTCACGGCAGGCGAGTGGCGTCGCCCTCTTCGCGCAGGAGGACCGGGCACTGGCCTGGGTCGAGGTCTTCGAAGCGGAGTGCCACGGCTGGCAGTTCGGCAACGCGACGAAGTTCGTCGCGCCGCTCGGCGGAAGCATCGTTGCCGAGTACTTCGACGTCGGTCAGTGGCGTTCGGTGCCGTGGGAGCGACGCCGCGAGGCCGAACGGCTGCTGGCTGCACTGAATGACCCGAACTGAGGTTGGGCCGCCGTGGTCGTCGGCGAGAGCGCCCGGTGTTGGTTCGGCAACGAGTTCTCGCTGATCGCGCCGAAGCTCGCGGCCCACGGCGTCGATCTGTAGGTGCCCGAGCTCGGCGGGAGGTTCGACGCCCGCGATCCGTCGCACAAGATGCTGATGAACGTGCTTGGCGGGCATGAGCGAGTCCGAACGCCAGCACGTCCAAGCGCGGGTCCGGGCGGCCATGGACGCGCAGGTGCTCGACGAGGGCCGCCGCCAAGCCGAGGATCTTCGGCGGCATGGTCACAGGCGCGGCGAGCCTGTTGCTCCTCGCCTCGGCCGGCAGCATCCCGCTGCTCGTGCTCGCCTGGGCGCCGACTCAGCTGGCCTTCAACATCCTGCCCGCCGGTCTCAACCCGGTGGCAGCGCAGCGCCTGCACCGCACACATATGATCGACGGCGGACGGTGCCGGACGACATCAGGTGGGTTATGGGCGACGACAGGCGGATAGTGCGAGGCGACACCCGCCGCGCGGCGATCCTGGCCGCCGCGACCCACGAGTTCGGCCGCAAGGGGTACGAGCGCACCAGGATCGCCGATGTTGCTCGCGCAGCGGGGGTTACGGACGCGGGGGTGCTGCACCACTTCCCGCGCAAGCTGGACCTTTTCCAGGCTGTTGTGGAGGCTCGGGAGGAGGCCTACCACGCCCTGTACTCCCTTGATTTCGGCAGCGTCCGCGAACTGTTCGACGCCATGATCAGTTCCGTGCGGCGCGCCGGGGACGATCCGGACCTGGTTCGTTTCCGCCGGATGCTGACCGGCGCCGCGGGCATCGAAGGGCACCCCATCGAGGGGCGGCACCGGGAGAACCTCGAACTTGCCCTGGATGCGTTCGCACCGATCGTGCAGCGCGGGATCGAGACCGGCGAACTGCACGACCAGTGCGAACCGGAGCAGATCGTGCTGGAAATCCTCGCGCTGAACGAGGGTATCCGGGATCAGTGGCTGACCCTGCCCGAACGCATCGACTACCTGGGGACATTCACCGCCGCCGTCAACGGCCTGTACCGGCGCATCGCCGCCTCAAGCGACTGCTAGCAGCCGCTGGCGCAACCGCGCCAGGGCGTCGGCGTCGAAACCGTGTTTCGCCAGATAGCGAACCGCGCCGCCGTAGCGGTCATCGAGGTGCTCGAGCGTCACTTCCATCTCGTCGGCGGGGCTTCGCGTGATGAGTGCCTCCACTTGTGGCGTGATCTCAACACCAGTGGCCCGGATGGAGGAGACGATCGCCGCGGCCCACTCCTGGCTGAGCTGACTTTCGCTGAGCGCGTAGTCGGCGACGATCGCCTGCCGGTCCACCCCCACCGCTTCCAGCAGCAGCGCCACCGCAACTCCGGTCCGGTCCTTGCCCGCGGCGCAATGCACCAAAACCGCGCCGTCCTCGGTCTCGGCGACGAGCTCGGCAACACGAGCGAAGGCGTGCCCGGCGCTGTCGAGCAAGTCCGCATAGAGACCGCTCAGCGTAGGAACACCGGTCATGCTACGGAGCTCGCCGTCGAGCAGCGGAAGCCGTACGGTGGCCGGGTGCGCCGCCGGCGACCCGAACGTGGCCGCCGCCTCGCGCTCCGAGCGCAGATCGATCACCAAGGCGACACCGCCATCGCGGAGCATCGCGCGGCCGGTCTCGGTCAGCATGGCCAGATCGGCAGAACGGCACAGCACGCCCGGCCGGACGCTGGTGGTGCCGGCGTCGAGGCCGCCGAGGTCGCGGAAGTTGATCAGACCTTCCGGCCCGTCGATCGATTGCTGGGTCACACGACCACTTCCTCTGCGTTGCGGGGCGTCGCGTTCGACGGCTGACGGCGCAGGGCTGGGCGAATGCCCGGCAGCACGACGAGCGAGAGGCCGACGGTGAGCGCGCCGATCAGGTAGAGCGACGCGTAGTTCTGCGCGTGCCCGGACACCGGGTCCGGGCCGCCCAGCTCCAGCATGAAGGGGGCGACCGCTGGAGCGAGCGACTGGGGAAGCGTCTTGGCCGTGTTGAAGATGCCCAGGTACTTGCCCTGCTCGCCGGCGGGCAGGGTGCGCAGCACCAACGCCATGTCGATCGCGTAGTAGGTGCCGAGTGCGAACCCCGCGATGACCGTGGCCGCCCAGAAGATCGCCAGATCGCCGGTGAACGCCTTCAGCGCCAGTGACAGGGCCATGGCCACGACTGACGCGATGACGAACGGGCCGTAATTTCCCCGGCGTGCGGCCAGAAAGCCGCACCCGAACGCGGCCAGGGTGTTGAGCGCGGCGCCCACGATCGCGGAGACCGACACGAGCGACACCGCGTTCGCCTTGTCCATCCCGAGCCGTTCGAGCAGGTAGTACAGCCCGAACGTGCCCACGATGGTGTACCCGAACTGCATCACGCACCGCTGCAGCCACACCAGCGAGAACATCGGCACGCGGAGCGGGTTGAAGACGAATGACCGGAACGCCCCGGTGAGACGCCGTCCCGACGCCGGATGAGCTCCCGGCCGCGCGGCCGCGGGCGGGTCGGGCACGATCGCGCAGACCGCGACCACGATCACGACCGACAGAGCGGGCATCCCGAGCATGAGCATTGCCAGGTTGTCGGCGAACAGCGCCGCGATCAGCATCGCCGGGACCACGCCGAGGAAACCGAAGGCGCCGAAGATCCCAGACGCCTTCGATCGCTGCGCCTCCGGTACCTGATCGGCGAACATTGCGTGCAACGCCGCGGTGGCCGCGTTGTAGCCGAGTTGCCCCAGCCCCCAGCCCGCGGTGAGCCAGCCGACGTTGGGCGCCAGCAGCATCATCACCGCACTCACCACACCCAGCAGCACCCCGGTGATCAGCCACGGTCGGCGCCGGCCGAAGCGAGAACGGGTGCGGTCGGAGATGTGGCCCCAGATCGGGTTGGACACCAGGGCCACCATCGCACCGACCGCGGTCACCAGCGCGAGCGACGATTCTTTGGTGTGCGGCGCGATCTGGAGCACCTTGACCGACAGAGAAACGAACAGGGCCGTGACGATCGGCCCGAGCACGGCAAGTTCGATCAGCGCGAGGAGGTAGATGCGAGAGAGGGGAATGCGGTCCGGCGGTTCGGGGGACTGAGAGGTCACGCGGGATCCTTCGGTCGTTCAGCGCTTCGAACAGCGCAGGCTCGGATGAGCGCGCACCGGTGAGCGTAGGGCGCTCCCGGAACCCACAGCTAAATACTTAGTGACCACTAGGTGATAGTTAGTGGCGACTAGGTTACATTGTTCCGGTCCACGTCACCAGGGCTGTAGCGTGCTTTCGTGGACACGATCAACCAGTCTTATTCACCCTCCACTTCGCAGGTGGCGGGCCTCGTCGGGGCCATGACCGTCGAGGAGAAGGCCGGAGAGCTTCTTGCCGCGCGGGTGTCGATGAACCCGGACGGCACCCCGTGGGAGGGCACCGATGCGGAATCACCATTCGGTTTCGTGCCGACCACCGAGCTGCTCTTGGAGCGCCACGTCGGGCATCTCGGGCTGATGAACATCCCAAGCGTCGAGGCCCTCGCGCGGTGGGGGGAGGCCATCCGCGCGATCACCGGTCGCTCCCGGCTGCGCATCCCAGCTTCCGTTGGTTCGGACCCGACACACGGCCGTGCCACCAACCGGCAGACCGGTCAGAGCGGAGCCGGCTTCAGCTCGCTGACCGAGCCGATCGGCCTGGCAGCCAGCTGGGATGCCGACCTCGTGGAGGAGGTCGCCCGGATGATGGCGAGCGAACTGCGCGCGGCCGGAATCCATATCGCGGTACACCCCATGGGCGACCTCGCCACCGAACCGCGCTGGGCGCGGGTGGCGGGGACGTTCGGCGAGGACCCGCACCACGCGGGCGTGATGATGCGCGCCTTCGTCCGGGGACTGCAGTGCGGTGGCGCACACGAGCGCGTCCTGGCCACGGCCAAGCACTTCCCCGGCGGCGGTCCGCAACAGGACGGCGAGGACGCTCATTTCGAGCGTGGCGCGCATACCGTGTACCCGGGCGGCCGGTTCGAGGACCACCTCATCCCGTTCGCCGCCGCGATCGAGGAGGGTGTCGCGATGATGATGCCCGGTTACGCCGCCCCGCTCGGACTCGACTACGAAGCAGTGGGTTTCGCCTTCCAGCGCCGCGTCATCACCGATCTGCTGCGCGGCCGGCTGGGGTTCGACGGGGTGGTCGTCACGGACTTCAACATCGTGACCGGCATGCGATTGCCGGGGCTCGGAATCGAGCTGCCGGTACGTGCCTGGGGGCTGCTGGACCTGCCGCCGGTCCAGCGCGTGGCCCGGCTCTTCGATGCCGGCGTCGACCAACTCGGCGGCGAGGACGACCCGACGCTCATTCTCGAAGCCCTCGATCGCGGCCTGATCACCGAGGAACGCCTGGACACCTCGGTCCGGCGCGTGCTGCGGGCCAAAGAACGGCTCGGGCTGCTCGACGATGCGGCCGCCGGTGCCGTTGAGCCGGACGCGATCGGGAACCACGTGGCCACCGCGCCGAACCTGGCCCTCGCCCGGCGAGCGCAAGCGGCGTCGGTCGTGGCACTCACCGGCCGCCCCGTGCGCCTCGGCCCGGACGTGCGGATCTACGGTGAAGGAATCGACCAGGACGTCCTGCGCCGGTATGCCACACCGGTCGACACCGTCACCGAGGCCGATCTCGCGATCATCCGGCTGGCGGCACCGTTCGACGAAAAGCCCGGGGACATGCTCGAATCGGCATTCCATTCCGGGAGCCTCGAATTCCCGCAGGAGACCGTCCGGCACATCGAGGCGATCGCCGCGACCGTGCCTACCTTTGTCGACGTCTATCTCGAACGCGCCGCTGTGCTCACACCGTTCGCCGCCCTCCCCGGGGTCACCTTGATCGGAACCTTCGGCGTGGACGACGACATCCTGCTGGACGCGGTGAGCGGCCGGGCCACGGTCAGCGGTCGGCTTCCGTTCGATCTGCCACGCTCCGATGCCGCCGTTGCGGCGGCCCGCGAGGACGTCCCGTTCGACACTCGTGCTCCGCTCTTCGGCTTTGGTCACGGCCTGCACTGGTCGGCACAGCACGGCCTTTAGCCTGGAGGGTCTGTCAAGAAGACCTTCGCCGAAGGGTCCGTGCCGTGCTGGGTGAACCCTGATGGATCCCGTTTGGATCCTACGCTCCATTGCCACCGAATCCAGATATGTGTGCTCATGGAGAGAGGCCAACGCCGCAGCTGATTGGCGCTACGCAAGTGACCACATCAGGGCGCGTCGTCCACGTTGGGGTTCGTCGACGACAGCGCCGCTTCGGCGTTCACGGGCTAACGGGGGTGGGCATGGAGAATCGTACGGGGGCGCTGGCGTTTTTCGATATTGGGCAGACGCTCGCTGCGGTCACGCCCGCATCGAGCGGTGATCGCGTTGTGCATCTGGACGTGTAACCCTTCCTTGCGGCGGCGGCGATCGCGAGGGATGCTCAGCGCCGCCGCGTTCCGCGTTTTGACCTGTTCGGCCTGATCGCAGGTGTGACACGCTCGGAATTCCGGAGGTCGATCATGGCGAAGGCACTCGCGAAGGAGCACCTCGAAGACTTCATGTCGCTCCTCGACCTGGCCGAGAGGCGCAGTTCTACAGTGATGTTCGAGGGGTACGTCGCCGAGGACAAGAACATTCCGGGGAACCTGGTGATCGTGCAGTCCCCGAACGTCGTGTACTCCGTGGCGAAATCGGATGTCGTCGAGCGCGAGGACATCGACGCCCAACGGGTCCGGGCTTGGGTGCGTCCCGGTGTGCGCGCGTTCCGCATCAGCCCGTTCACGGTCGGGGAGGTCACCGCACCACCCGAGGTGGCCATGGAATTCGTCGCTGCCCCTCGGGCAGTGGAGTTGCCGGGAACGCCTGTGCGCGGGGACCCGTCGACATTGCACAGACCCGCCCCGCAGGCGAATGCGCCGCTTTCCGCGGTGGGTGCGTACTACGAGGACGGATGTGCGGGCGGGGACAACACCGTCTACGCCAACAACTGCGCACACTTCCTTTCGAACGCGTTCATCCGTGCCGGGTACGGCGAGTTGTCGGTGGCGAACCCGCACATCCACGCCCGATGCACACCAGGCAGAAGGCCCCTGCGGGCCAGGAATATGTGGAGCTGGTTCCAGGAGAAGGCGGTGCGCACGAGTACCACGCTGCAGCCCAACACCGGCTGGTGGGCGGTTTTCCAGCTCAAGGAATCGGTCTACTGGGGTGGGCACGTGGTCCTGCTGGACTCCGACACCTGGGCGTACTACGGCACCAGCTGGCACGACGACTGGGGACAGCACCTCTACCAGTGGTAGCGGCGTTCGGACAGCTCTCGGCGCACGAATGTTCCCCTTGCTGTGTAAGCACTTTCGCGCAACCCTGAGTATGCGCGGTCCTCCTCTTGTTCGGAATCTGCTGCGAGGCCACCAAGTTGAGGGCCGACGGGGGGACCAAGAGGACGCGCGCGGAGGTGCTGGGGACCACCGCGACGAGCAACTCGTTGTCCAACACGGCTTCTGCTGCCGCCTCCGTGCAGTGTTCACCAAATCGAATATCTGACGTCTTCCAGGCACTGCGTTGTTCGAAGGGAAGCCCCAATGTTGAAGGATGAACAGCTGGTCGAGGAGATGACGCTGGAAGAGAAGGTAGGCCACCTGTTCGTCACCTACGCGTACGGGAGCACTGCCGACACCGCGCATCCCAAGAACCAGGAGGAGTTCAGCGTCGACACCCCGGCGCAGGTGGTTCGAAGGTACCATCTGGGCGGCATCATCTACTTCACCCGGACCGAAAACCTGCACGCCCCGCGGCAGATCGCCGAGCTGTCCAACGGCTTGCAGACTGCCGCGGTGTCCTCCGGGGCGAAGGTGCCGCTGCTGATCTGCACCGACCAGGAGCAGGGCCTTGTCACCCGCATCCTGGAGCCCGCCACGCAGTTCCCCGGGAGCATGGCGCTCGGCGCCGGGCGTAGCGTCGAGGACGCTGAACGTGCGGCCGCGATCACCGGGCGGGAACTGCGGGCGATGGGGGTGAACCAGAACTTCGCGCCGAGCGGCGACGTCAACGTCAACCCGGCGAACCCGGTGATCGGGGTGCGTTCGTTCTCCTCCGATCCATCCTTGGCCGCGGAGCTGACCGCCGCGCAGATCCGCGGGTACCAGGACTCGGAACCGCCCGACGAGTCGGTGTCGGCGTCGGTCAAGCACTTCCCCGGGCACGGCGACACCAAACAGGACAGCCACACCTCGCTGCCGGTGATCGAGCACGACCGGCAGCAGTGGGAGCAGCTGGACGCGCCGCCGTTCAAGGAGGCGATCGCCGCCGGGACCGACATGGTGATGAGCGCGCACATCGTGGTGCCCAAGCTCGACGACTCAGGCGAGCCGTCGACGCTGTCACCGAAGGTGCTCACCGGGTTGTTGCGCGAGGAGCTGGGCTTCGAGGGAGTGATCGTCACCGACTCGCTGCAGATGGACGGGGTCCGGAAGAAGCACCCGGACGCCGAGATCCCGGTGCTCGCCCTGCAGGCCGGTGCCGATCTGCTGCTGATGCCCAAGAGCCTGCCGGTCGCCATCGACGGTGTGATCAACGCGGTGGTCACCGGCCGGCTCAGCGAGCAGCGCATCGACCAGAGCGTGGAGCGCGTCCTGGCGTTGAAGGCCGGTCGGGGTGTGCTGGCGGACCCGTTCGTTGCCGTGTCTAATGTGGACGACGTCGTCGGCACCGTGAAGAACCTGGAAGCAGCGCAGACCATCACGGATCGCACCACGACCCTGGTGCGCAACGAAGGAATGCTGCTGCCGCTGAAGCCGCCGGGGACGGTGTTCGTGACCGGTGCCGGTGACAAGGCCACTGCTGCGTTGGCGGAGCGGATCAAGGCGCGCGGGCCGCAGACCTCGGCGCTGGCCACCGGTCGGGACCCGACGCAGGAGCAGATCAGCCAGGCTGCCAAGCAGGCCAAGCGCAACGACGTCACGGTCGTGCTGACCAACGCGGCGTGGAATGACGACAACGCGTCGCAGCTCGACCTGGTGCGCGCCTTGCAGCAGACCGGCAAGCCGGTCGTGGCCGTCGCGGTCCGGGATCCCTACGACGCGGCCCGCGTCGAGCTTCCTGCCTGGGTCGCCACTTATTCGGACAAGGCGGTGGCGATGGAGTCGTTGACGCAGGTGTTGTTCGGTGAGATCGCCCCGGTCGGCAAGCTGCCGGTGCCGGTGCCGGTGGACCCGAACCAGTACGAGTACCCGTTCGGCCACGGTTTGGGCTGGTGAGGGCTCGTGAGTGACGAATCCGGTGCTTACCGGGTGTCCTCGCTCAGGACCTCGTGAACAGTTTGTGTCTCAGGACCTCGTGAACACTGGCTGGCCTGCTGTCTGTGATCATCAGTGGTGGGCGGAACAGGGTTTTCGATGGATCCAGACCTGGTCGCGGCGGTGGCCGCGGTGGCTGGCGGGGACAAGATCAACGTGTCGAGGTTCTGTGCTGAGCACAAGATCTCGCGCACGGTGTTCTACAAGTACGTCCAGCGGTTCCGGGAGGAAGGAGCGGCGGGGTTCCTCCGCCGCTCTTCTGCCCCGCAGCGGCGGCCGGGGAGGTGCGGGTGCCCTCCGGGGGCCAAATCGCGTTTCCAAGCCGGGTGCGGCCGCCGAGGTCGGATTGCTGCCCGCAGCTCCCCATGGCGTTTCCGGTGGCCTGCGAATGGTCGCTGTCCAGGCGAATGGCAGTTGTTTGCCAACGAGATCGTCCGGCGGCATGCGGCTGACCGCGTATGACAGCTTGTGGCCGCACGTCTTGTTGTTCGAATGGGTCGGCAATAGCGTCTGAAGCCTGTCCCACAATGATCAAATTTTGTTGGCGTGCATGGCAAAGCGTGGCTTGCGGCGTGGCGGGTGGTGTTCAGCGGGCCATGGTGAGGTTGCGCATGAGGGCTACGCGGCGTGCGGCGTGCCGGACGCCGTCGCGTTTGCGTCGGCAGTCACGGAGGTGCGCCGATGGCCGGTCAGCATTCTCGGGCTGATCAGCATCTGTTCGCCGAAGTCGGCCTTCGCGCGCGCTTGTTCGCCCAAGGGGCGGTTGCCTGGCTGTTCGCCAGGGGAGGCGATCCGTTCGCCCGCTTGCCGCACTCCCCGTGGCGGGACAACCCGTACCCGCTCTACGCGGGCATGCGCGCGCAGGGGCCGCTGGTCCGTCGCAAGCTCGGGTTGTTGATTTGCACGACCCACGACTTGTGCGACGAAGTGTTGAGAGATCGCCGGTTCGGGGTGCGCAAGAGCGACGAGTCCTGCGGTGACCCACCGCGGCCCCCGTCGACCTCCACATTTCGCTGCTCGAACTCGATCCGCCGGATCACAGCCGCCTGCGGATGCTGGCCGCGCCGGCGTTTCGCCGTCACCAGGAGCACCCCAGAGCGGCGAACCCGCGGTAGCGCCGCGGCGGCGCGTGGTGCGGTTCGGTGAGTCGGCTCGCGCCAGCGCGACGAAAACTCGGGAAGGAGCCTGAATTGTCCGACACCATCGGTGTTCCCGTCGGTATTCCGACCGAACGCGACCGGATCTTCGAACTGCCCGTGGAACTGGAGTCGCTGCGGGATCGGAAGCCCATCGGACGGATGGTCTACGGGGACGGCCACCTGGGTTGGTTGGTGACGAGCTACTCGTTGGCCCGCGCGGTACTCGCCGACAGCCGCTTCAGCAGCCGCGCCGATCTCGCCCGCATCCCCGTCGAGCTGCCCGCCGAAGCAGAGCAGGCGCGCAAGGACATCCCGCCGGGCGTGTTCCACCGCATGGACCCGCCGGAGCACACCAGGTACCGCCGGCTGCTAGCCGGTCATTTCGCGGTGCGCCGGATGGATTCGCTGACCGAGACGATCCAGCGGATCGTCGACGAACGCCTGCACGCGATGGCCCGCGGGGGCCCACCCGCCGACCTGGTGCGGGACTTCGCGAAACTCGTGCCGCTGAACGTGGTCTCCGAGATCCTGGGCGTCCCCGAGGACGAGCACGACCGCTTCGTGCGGCGCGTCTCAGTCCTGTTCGACCAGCACGCCGAGGCCGCCGACGTCGGGGCAGCGACCCAGGCGATCCACACCCAGTTCCAGGAGTTCGTCGACGCGAAGAAGCGGGCCGGGACCAGCGGTGACGTCCTCGGGCACCTGGCGGCTTCGGGCGAGTTGCCCGACGAGGAGATCGCCACCGTCGGGATGGTGCTGCTGACCGCGGGGTACGAATCAACGGCGAACATGCTGGCCCTCGGAACCCTCGCGTTGCTGGAACACCCCGACCAGCGGGCTCGGGCGCTTTCCAACCCGGCCCAGCTCGACAAGGCCGTCGACGAACTGCTGCGCTACCTCAGCGTCACCCACATCGGACCTATCCGCACCGCGCTGCGGGACGTCGAGCTCGGCGGCGAAACCATCAAGGCCGGTGACTCGGTGTCCATAGCCCTGCCGGCGGCCAACCGCGACCCCGAGCACGTCGAGCGCCCGGCCGCACTGGACATCGACAACTCGTCGGCCGGGCACCTCGCGTTCGGCTACGGCGTGCACCAATGCCTTGGCCAGCACCTCGCTCGGAACATCCTGCGCACGAGCTATGCCGGGATCTTCCGGGAGTTCCCCGCCCTGCGGCTCGCCGTTCCGGCGGACGAACTCGAAATCTGCACCGAGATGCCCGTGTACGGGGTGTCCCGGCTCCCGGTCGAGTGGTGATGCGGGGACCGCGGTCGCCGTGTCCTGAGGCGCAAGGGGCGTGTCGATGGGTGGGATCATGGACCAACTGGCTGCCGACTCCGCTTTCCCGTTGTCGGACGCCCAACGGGAGATCTGGCTGGCGCAGCGGTTCAACCCGGATAGCCTGCACTTCCGCGTGGGCCAGTACGTCGAGATCGACGGGGCGATCGACGGCGCCGAGTTCGAAGCCGCGGTCCGCAAGACCGTCGCCGAGGTGGATGTGCTGCACTGCCGCGTCCACGAGGTGGACGGCGTTGCGCACCAGACCGTGAACCCCGTCCCCGACTGGGACTTCCCCGTGCTCGACTTCAGCACCGAACCCGATCCGGGTGCGGCGGCGGAGCGCTGGATGTACGAAGACCTCGCCGTCCCGATGGACCTGACCCGCGACCGGCTGTTCTCGTACGCCCTGCTCAAGCTGGCGTCGGACCGCTTCTACTGGTACCAGGGCTACCACCACCTGGTCACCGACGGTGCGGGCAGCATCCTGATCTCGCAACGCGCAGCGCATCTTTACACGACGAGCGTGCAAGGTCTGCCCGCGGAGCCCGCGCCGTTCTCGTCACTGCGGGAACTGGTGGCGGAAGACGCCGAGTACCGGAACTCCGGGGATTTCGAACGGGATCGGAAGTACTGGCTGGAGAGGTTCGCCGACCGGCCCAACGTGGCACGGATTTCCGCCATGACGGAGGATCTGCCGCGGAGCTTCCTTCGGCACACCAGCCATGTTCCGGCCGCAGCCGCGGACCGGATCAAGGCGGCTGCCCGAGCCGCCCGCACGCACTGGTCGGTCATGCTGCTCGCGGCGACCGCGGTGTACCTCCACCGGCTCACCGGGGAGGAGGACATCGCGGTCGGTTTCGCCGTGGCTGCCCGCAAGAACGCAACGCTGCGCCGCAACCCGGGCACGCTGGCGAACGTGGTTCCGCTGCGGGTGAAGGTCGATGGTGGGACCACGGTGCACGAGCTCCTCCGGCAGGCCTCGCGGGAGGTTCGCGGGGCCTTGGCGCACCAGCGTTATCGCGCGGAGCAGCTGGCTCGCGATCTCAACCTGACGACCGGCATGCGCCACCTCATGGGCCCCGAGGTGAACGTGATGCCGTTCGACTTCGACCTGAGCTTCGGGCAGTGCGCCGCGCGGTTGCACAACTTGTCCAACGGCCTGGTCGACGATCTGTCCATCATGGCCTACGACCGCCCCGACGGTGGTGCCGTCCGGGTCGACTTCAACGGGAACGCGGACCGCTACAGCAGCGATGCCCTGGGCGCCCATCAGGATCGATTCCTCGCCCTGCTGGACGTGCTGGCCGGCGACTTGGACGCCGAAGTCGGTGAATTGGACGTGCTGACCGCCGCGGAGCGGAACAAGCTGCTGGGGGAGTGGAACGGCGCAGCAGCCGAGCTGACTTCCTCGGTGTTGCCAGAGCTGCTGGACGACCAAGTGGCGCGCAGTCCGGACGAGGTCGCGTTGGTGTGCGGTGGGAAGAGCCTCACCTACGCGGAGCTGCACGCGCGGGCGAATCAGCTCGCTCGCCACCTGGTCGGTCTGGGCGTTGGGCCCGAGCGAGTGGTCGGATTGTTGCTGCCGCGCACGGCGGACATGGTCATCGCGATGCTTGCGGTGCTGAAGGCCGGCGGTGCTTACCTGCCGGTCGACCCGACGTATCCCGCCCATCGCGTCGAATTCATGCTCGCCGACGCGAACCCCGTCCTGCTGCTGGCCACAACGGACACCGCCGGGCGCGTCGCGCAACCGCCCGTCGACATCGTGGTGCTGGACGACCCGCACGTGCGCCGCGCGCTCGCCGAGCAGCCGAGCTCCGAGCTCGGCGACGACAACCGCCGGTCGTCGCTGCGAGGTTCGCATCCCGCCTACGTCATCTACACCTCGGGTTCGACCGGCGTCCCGAAGGGCGTGGTGGTGTCCCAGACCAGTGCGGTGAACCTGGTGTCCTGGGCGGTTCGCACCCTGGGAGAGCGGCTCGGCCAGGTGCTCGCGTCCACGTCGTTGAGCTTCGACGTATCGGTGTTCGAACTGCTTGCCCCCTTGGCCTGCGGGGGCTGCGTCGAAGTGGTGCGGGACGGCTCGGCGCTGGCGGAGCGGTTGTCCGCGGGGCCGGCTCCGAGCGCGATCAGCGGCGTACCGTCGGTGCTGGGCCAGGTGGCCGCAGCGGTGCGGGATTCCGGGTTCTCGGGTGTCGTCGTGTGCGCGGGGGAAGCGCTGCCGACGGGGGTGGTGGCCGCGCTGGAGGCGGCGTTCCCGGGATGCCGGGTGATGAACGCCTACGGGCCGACCGAGGCGACCGTGTACGCAACGGCGGGCTGGTGCGGGTCGGACGCGGACGGCGGTGGAATCGGTGGTCCGGTGGCCAACACCCAGGTCTACGTGCTGGACGACAGGCTGGCGTTGGTTCCCCCCGGCGTGGTCGGGGAGTTGTACGTCGGCGGGCTCGGCGTGGCGCGCGGCTATTGGCGCCGGGCGGGGCTGACGGCGGAACGCTTCGTGGCCAATCCCTTCGGCCCGGCTGAGAACCCGGTGGCGGGGAGCGTGTCGGCGGGTGCCGGCGATCGGTTGTACCGCACCGGAGACCTGGTGCGGTGGAACGACCGTGGCCGGCTGGAGTACGTCGGCCGGGTCGACGACCAGGTCAAGGTGCGAGGTTTCCGGATCGAGCCTGGCGAAATCGAGAACGTCCTGACCGAGCATCCGGGCGTCGCCCGCGCTGCGGTCGCCGCCCGCGAGGATCGGCCGGGGGACAAACGCCTCGTCGGGTACGTGGTTCCCGCGCCGTCCGCGGAGCTGGACGTTCGCGAGGTGCGCGAGTTCCTGGGTGGCCGCGTGCCGGATCACCTGGTGCCGGCGGCGATCGTGCCCATGGACGCACTACCGCTGACGGCGAACGGCAAACTGGACCGCCGGGCCTTGCCTGCGCCGGAGTTCACGCGTGCCGCGTCGTCTCGCCCGCCGCGAACCCAGGTCCAGGAAGCGTTGTGCGAGTTCTTCGACCAGCTGCTCGGCGTCCCGGACGTGGGGATCGACGACAGCTTCTTCGACCTCGGCGGGGACAGCATCTCCGCCATCCAGCTGGTCAGCCGGGCACAGGCCGCCGGCATCACCTTCACCCCGCAAGACGTGCTGGTGCACCGGACCGTGGCCGGCATCGCGTCCGCAGCCGGCGTGCACGCGGATGCCGAGCCGGTCGAGGACGACGACGTGGGCGCCCTCGGCTCGACGCCGATCGTGGATTGGTTCCGGGGTTTGGGCGGGCAGTTCGACGGGCTGTGCCAGGCGATGGTGGTGGCCTTGCCGACGGGGATTGACCGCCCGGACTTGGTGGCCGCCTTGGAAGCGCTGGTGGAGCGGCACGGCGCGTTGCGCTTGTACGTGGACGACGGTGCCGAGCAGGGCTTGCGAGTAGCGCCCGTCGGGTCGTCGCCCGTGGCGGACCGCGTGACGCAGGTGGACGTGCGCGGTCTTTCCGGCGACCAGTTGAACGCGGCCGCGGACGAGTACTTCGCCGCTGCACAGGCTCGTCTGGACCCGAGGTCCGGAACGGTGTGGCAAGCCGTGTTCTTCGATGCCGGAGCCGGAGCGGCGGGCCGATTGCTGCTGGTGATCCACCACCTGGCCGTCGACGGGGTGTCCTGGCGGATCTTGCTGGCGGATCTGGCCGCCGCGTGGCAGGCGATAGCGGCTGGGCGAACCCCGTCGCTGCCGTCGCGCGGCACGTCGCTGCGCCGCTGGACGCGAATTCTTGCCGCAGAAGCGCGAAGTCCGGACCGAATCGCCGAGCTGGACCACTGGAAGCGGACGCTGGCAGACGCCGTGCCCAAGCGCGGGGGAGCAGCCGGGCACCAGGAGTCCGGCGAGCTGACGCTGCGGTTGCCGGTGGCGGACACCGAGCCGCTGTTGAGACGGGTGCCCGCCGTCTACCACGCGGACACCCACGAGGTGCTGCTCGCCGCGCTGGGAATCGCCGTTGCGCAATGGCGACGGCGGCTGGGGTCGTCGGGCCGGGCAGTGGTGGTCGATGTCGAAGGCCACGGGCGGCACCAAGAACTCGCCGATGGCGTGGACCTGTCGGGCACGGTCGGCTGGTTCACCACGCTGCACCCGGTGCGCCTCACCCCTGACCCCCTGGAACGCGAGGACGTTCGGCGTGGCGGGCCGGAACTCCGGCGCACCATCCAACACCTGAAGGAAGAGATCCGTGCGGTGCCCGACCACGGCCTGGGCTACGGGCTGCTGCGCTACCTCAACCCGGAGACGGCCGGGGAACTCGCGGGTCTGCCCAGTCCCGAGATCGGGTTCAACTACCTGGGCCGGTTCTCCGCCGCAGATGACGCCGACGGGGACACCGCGTGGGCACCACTCGCGGACGGTACGGGCCAACCCCTGAGGGTTGCTACTGCCGCCGGGCCGGGAATGCCCCCGGTCCACCTGCTGGACCTCAACGCGGCGGTGCTGTCCACCGCCGGGCGGCCGCAGCTGGTCGCGACCTGGTCCTGGCAGCCGCCGCTCGACCGGGACCAGCTCACGGCGCTCGCGGAGATCTGGTTCGAGGTGCTTCGCGGCGTCACGACAGCAACCGACCAACCCGGCGCGGGCGGCCACACGCCGTCCGATTTCGGGCTGGTCAACCTCACCCAGCAGCAGATCGACCAGCTCGAATCAGCGTGGAGGAGATCACGATGGAGCAGCCCGGATTCGTAGACGTGTTGCCGCTGTCCCCGCTCCAGGAAGGTCTGCTGTTCCACGCCCTGCACCAGGAGAGCGGCCCGGACGAGTACGTCGTCCAGGTCGTCCTGGAGCTCGATGGACCGCTGCGCGCCGCCGAGCTGCGCGGCGCCGCAGAGGCGATCTTGCGACGCCACCCGAACCTGAGTGCCGCCTTCTGGTTCGAGGGGGTGGACAGCCCGGTCCAGGTCATCCCCCGCTCGGTGACCTTGCCGTGGGCGGAGTTCGACCTGCGCGGCCGCACCGTGGACGAGCAGCGCGCCGAGCGCGAGCGCCTGCTGCTCGAGCAGCGGGAGGCCGGCTTCGACCTGTTCGACCCCCCGCTGCTCCGGTTCGCGCTGATCCGGCTCGAACCGCAGCGGCACCTGCTGGTGCTGACCAACCACCACATCCTGCTGGACGGCTGGTCGTATCCGGTCTTGTTTCGCGAGCTGTTCCAGCTCTACCAGCGAGGTGGTGACGACAGCGAGCTGCCGCGGGTCACGCCGTACCGGGAGTACCTGGCCTGGCTCGCCGGGCAGGACCGGCAGGCCGCGGAGGACGCGTGGCGGCGCGCCCTGGCCGGGCTGTCCGAGCCGACCTTGCTCGCGCCGACAGCGGGCCCGGCCGGACCGTGCCGGCGCGCACAGGCGACCCTCGAACTGCCCGCGGAACTGACCGCGGACCTTCGCGCTCTCGGCCGCCGCCGGGAGCTGACCACCGGCACCCTGGTCCAGGGCGCCTGGGCGATCCTGCTCCGGTCGTTGACCGGCCGCTCCGACGTCGTGTTCGGCACCACCGTGGCCGGGCGGCCGCCTCAACTGCCCGGCGTGGAATCGATGGTGGGGTTGTTCATCAACACGGTGCCCGTCCGGGTCCGGCTCGATCCGCACGAACCCCTGGCTGATTCGCTTCGGCGCTTCCGCGACGAGCAGGCCGCCTTGGTCAACCACCAGCACCTCAGCCTCACGGACGCGGGCCGGTTGAGCGGGCACGGAAAGCTCTTCGACTCCCTGGTCGTCGTCGAGAACTATCCGCTGGACACGGCGGGCATCACGCCGGCCGGAAGCGAGCTGCGGGCCGCCGGCATCGCCGGTCACGATGGTTCGCACTACCCACTCAGCCTGATCGTCTTCCCCGGCGAGAAGATCGTCCTCCGGCTGGATTACCGTTCGGACGTATTCGGACAGTCCACTGTGGAGCAGTTGCTCGGGCGATTGGGCCGCCTCCTGGAAGCGTTGTGCGCGAACCCGGACTGCCCCGTGGGCAACGTCGACCTGGTCGGCGACGTCGAGCGGGAACGCCTCCTGGGCTTGAACGACCCGGCAGTGGTGACCCCGTCGGCGGTCGTGCCGGAGTTGTTCGGCCGGCAGGTGGCTCTCCGGCCCGAGGCGATCGCGGTCGTGTCCGGCGAGGCGGAACTGACCTACGCGGAACTCGACGCCCGGTCGAACCAGCTCGCACGCCACCTGGTGGCGTCGGGGGTCGGCCCGGAACGGGTGGTGGGCCTGGTGCTACCCCGCTCGGTCGAAGCGGTGGTCGCCGTCCTGGCCGTGCTGAAGGCCGGTGGGGCGTACCTGCCGATCGATCCGGGCAATCCCGCCGAACGGGTCCGGTCGATACTGCGCGATGCCGCGCCTGTGCTGATGCTGACGACCGCGGCCACCCGGCCTGGCGTCGAGGACGGCGGCACGCCGACCGTCGTGCTCGACTCGGCGGAGGTGCAGCAGCGGCTCGCCGCGCAGCCGACGGCCGAGCTCACCGATGCGGAGCGCGGAGGCGCACTGCATCCCGGGCAAGCGGCTTACGTCATCTTCACCTCCGGTTCCTCGGGAACCCCCAAAGGCGTTGCGGCGACGCACGAGGACGTGGTCGAGCTGACCGGGGACCGCGCGTTCGACAACTATGCGGACGCGCGGGTGCTGGTGCACTCGCCGCTGGCCTTCGACGCGTCGACCTACGAGATCTGGGTTCCGCTGCTCCGCGGCGCACGGCTCGTGTTGGCCCCCGGGGAAGCGGTCGATCTCGACGCGTGGCATTCGACCATCACGCGGAACCGGGTGACGCACGCCTTCTTGACCACGGCTCTCTTCAACCACCTCGTCGGCGAGCGCATCGAACTGGTTTCGGCGCTGCGGGAGGTGTGGACGGGCGGGGAAGTGGTGTCGACGCAGGCATTCCGGCGCGCCGTCGAAACCTGCCCCAACACCAGGTTCGTGCACGTCTACGGGCCCACGGAAACAACCACGTTCTGCGCCTACCACGAGGTGAGGACTGCCGATTCGATTGGGAACACGGTTCCGATCGGCCGGGCCATGCGCAATATGCGGGTGTATGTGTTGGATGGTTTTTTGGGTGTGGTTCCGCCGGGTGTGGTGGGGGAGTTGTATGTGGGGGGTGTGGGTTTGGCGCGGGGGTATTGGGCCCGCCCGGGACTTACTGCGGAGCGGTTTGTGGCGGATCCGTTTGGTGGTGTGGGTTCGCGGATGTATCGGACTGGGGATTTGGTGCGGTGGAGTTGTGATGGTGTTTTGGAGTTTGTGGGGCGTGTTGATGATCAGGTGAAGGTTCGGGGTTTTCGGGTTGAGTTGGGTGAGGTGGAGGGTGTGTTGGCCGGGTGTCCTGGGGTGGGGCAGGCGGCGGTGGTGGTGCGTGAGGATGTGCCGGGGGATCGGCGTTTGGTTGGGTATGTGGTGCCGAGTTCGGGTGGGGGGTTGGATGTTGGTGGGGTTCGGGATTTTGTTCGTGTGAGGTTGCCGGAGTTCATGGTTCCGGTTGTGGTGGTGTTGGATGAGTTGCCGGTGACGGTGAATGGGAAGTTGG
>NZ_JBSGJZ010000034.1:0-42995 GCF_053605825.1 Saccharopolyspora sp. NPDC003752
GATCGCAGTTTCAATTGAAACTGCGATCCGACGAGGACGGCCGGGCCTGTCGCGCCGCTTCCCGGCTCAGCGGGTGCTGATCGCGTTGCGCCGCAGGGCCTTGTACACCAGCGCGTCGCAGAGCGCGAGCCAGCTCGCCTCGACGATGTTGCCGTGCACGCCCACCGTGGTCCACTCCTCCTCGCCGTCGCGGGATTCCACGAGCACGCGGGTGACCGCGTCGGTGCCTGGCGCGTCGATGAGGATGCGCACCTTGTAGTCGGCCAGCTCAACGGATTCCAGCCAGGGCAGGTGCGGGACCAGCGCCTTGCGCAGCGCCGCGTCGAGGGCGTTGACGGGCCCGTTCCCTTCGGCGGTGACGATCACGCGCTCCCCCGCGACGTGCACCTTGACCGTCGCTTCGGAAACCATCTCGCCGTCCGATCGGTGGTCGACCACGACGCGATAGGACTCCAGCTCGAACGGCGCCTCGACCGGATCGCCGTCGGCCACGGCGGCCATTTCGCCGCGCAGCAGCAGTTCCAGCGACGCGTCGGCCGCTTCGAAGGACCAGCCGCGCGCTTCCAGTTCCTTCACCCGGCGCACCGCGCCGGTGACGGCGGCCGGCGACTCCGCGAGGTCGAGGCCGAGCTCGGCGCCCTTGAGCTCCAGGCTGGCGCGCCCGGCCATCTCGGTGACCAGCACCCGCATCCCGTTGCCCACCAGCGCCGGATCGATGTGGTTGTACAGCTCGGGGTCCACTTTGATCGCGCTCGCGTGCAGCCCCGCCTTGTGCGCGAAGGTCGACTGGCCGACGTAGGCCTGGTGCGTGTCCGGTGCGAGGTTGGCGATCTCGGCCAGCGCGTGCGAAACCCTGGTCAGCTCGCGCAGCTCTCCCTCCGGCAACACCGGCATCTCCAGTTTCGCGGCGAGATTGCCGATCACGGCGAACAGATCCGCGTTGCCCGCCCGCTCCCCGTAGCCGTTGGCGGTGCACTGCACGTGGGTCGCGCCGGCCTGCACGGCGGCGACGCTGTTGGCCACCGCGCAGCCGGTGTCGTCCTGGCAGTGGATGCCGACGCGGAATCCCGTGCGCGACACGACTTCGCGCACCGTCTCGGCCAGTTGCAGCGGCAGCTGCCCGCCGTTGGTGTCGCACAGCACGACGACGTCGGCGCCCGCGCCGGCGGCGGCGTCCAGCACGCGCAGCGAGGTGTCGGGATCGAAGGCGTAGCCGTCGAAGAAGTGCTCGGCGTCGAGGAACACCCGGCGCCCCTCCCCCACCAGGTAGCGCACCGTGTCGGCGACCATCGCGCAGTTCTCGGCCACATCGGTGCGCAGCGCCCGCTCGATGTGCCGTCGGTCCGATTTGGCCACCAGGGTCACCACCGGGGCGCGCGACTCCAGCAGCGCCCGCACCTGCGGATCTTCGTCCACTTTGGTCCCGGCTCGCCGGGTGGAGCCGAAGGCGACGAGGGCGGCGTGCCGGAGTTCGAGTTCGCCTTCGGCGGCGCGGTGGAAGAACTCCGTGTCCTTGGGCAGCGCGCCGGGCCAGCCGCCTTCGATGAAGCCGACGCCCAGCGAATCCAGCAGCCGCGCGACGGCGAGCTTGTCGGTGACGGAGTAGGAAATGCCCTCGCGCTGCGCGCCGTCCCGCAGGGTCGTGTCGTAGACGTGGAAGTCGTCGCCCAGCGGCGTTCCGGCCGGGTTGGTGCGGGTCACTGGATTTCTCCCGTCGGCGTCGGAGATGGGGTGGAGCGGCAGCGCAGGCAACAAAAAAGACCCCCCGCAGAATGCGAGAGGTCAGCGCGCCGGGGTGCGGAGTCGTCTACCCGGCGCGCTCGCCAATAATGATCACACTGCGGAAAGCCACGCACCCATGCTGCCACAACCCGGCACCGGACCACCAGGTGACCGCGCCTTCCCACCATCCGGACGGGAACCGGCCTACTGCCCGGATTCGGCGCGGCGCTTGATCGCCGCCAGCCGCCGGTCCCACCGGGCGGCGCGGGACGCCAGCCAGCGCGCCGTCGCCGCCAGCGGCTCCGACCGGATCGCGAAGCGGACCTCCCGCCCCACCCGGGTCGAGGTCACCAGGCCCGCGTTCTCCAGCACCGCCAGGTGCTTGACGACCGCCTGCCGCGACACCGGCAGCGCGGCGGCCAGCGCCGTCGCGCTGGCCTCACCGCGCTCGCCGAGCAGGTCCACGAGCTGCCGCCTGGTCGGGTCGGCCAGCGCCGCCAGCACCTCGTCGACGTCACCGTGCTCCGTCACGCCTGCTGCTTCTCCACCTTCTGCTTGACCTCGTCCAGCACCTGCTCCCAGCCGCCGGTGTTGTCGTCGACGGCGCCGCGCCGCGTCTCCTCCGATGCGGCGAGCGCGGCGAACCCGCTCTCGACCACGCGCAGCCGGGTCGTTCCGCCCGCTTCGGTCAGGGTGAACTCGACCAGCGTCGAGTTGCCCGCCGCGGGGTCCTCGCCGGGGAAGGCGCTCGCCCAGCGGTAGGCGAGGTAGTGGTGGGGTTCCAGCTTCTCGATCAGCTGCGGGAAGTTGCCGTACTCGGCGTGCTCCGAAACCAGCCGGCTGCCCTCGCCGACCTCGACGCCGGTCGGATCCGCCTCGCCGAGCCAGAACTCGGGTTCCAGCAGCGCCGCCCACACCTGCTCGGCAGGCGCCTCGATGACGATCTCGCGTTCGATCCGGTCGGAAACCATGCCCACTCCAATCCACGGTTGTGCAACCCCAGGGTTGCACTCCGTCGCCCCATGTGCAACTCACAGGTTGCACATGGGGGCAACGAAGAGGGCGCCCCACCGGGGACGCCCTCAACGCGATGGACGAGATCAGGACTGCGGAGCGACCTCGCGGGAGGAGACCAGCGCCGCGAGGCGGTCGCCGATCGCGAAGGTCGCGCCCGGCGCCGAGTGGTCGCGGGTGGCCAGGTCGAACGCCACCGACGCCTCGACCCGCCTGGCGGCCTCGGTCAGGCCGACGTGGTCGAGCAGCATCGCGACCGACAGCACCGCCGCGGTCGGGTCCGCCACGCCCTGCCCGGCGATGTCCGGCGCGCTGCCGTGCACCGGCTCGAACATGCTCGGGTTGCGGCGGGTGGCGTCGATGTTGCCGCTGGCCGCCAGGCCGATGCCACCGGTGACGGCACCCGCCAGGTCGGTGATGATGTCGCCGAAGAGGTTGTCGGTGACGATCACGTCGAACCGGGACGGGTCGGTGACCAGGTGGATCGTGGTGGCGTCCACGTGCTGGTAGGCCACGGTGACGTCCGGGTACTGCAGCGAGACCTCTTCCACCACGCGCGACCACAAGGATCCGGCGTGGGTGAGCACGTTGGTCTTGTGCACCAGCGTCAGGTGCCTGCGCGGCCGGGAGGCGGCGCGGGCGAACGCGTCGCGCACCACCCGCTCCACGCCGAACGCGGTGTTGATGCTGACCTCGGTCGCGATCTCGTGCGTGGTGTCCTTGCGGAGCAGACCACCGTTGCCCGCGTACGGACCCTCGGTGCCCTCGCGGACCACGACCATGTCGATCTCGCCGGGGTCGGCCACCGGGCTCTTCACGCCCGGGTAGAGCCGGGCCGGCCGCAGGTTCACGTGGTGGTCGAGCTCGAAGCGCAGCCGCAGCAGCAGGCCGCGCTCCAGGATGCCGCTGGGCACCGTCGGGTCGCCGACGGCGCCGAGCAGGATCGCGTCGTGCTGGCGGAGTTCACCCAGCACGGACTCGGGCAGCAGCTCCCCGGTCGCGTGCCAGCGCGCCGCTCCCAGGTCGTAACGAGTGATCTCGGTATCCGGCACCACCTCACCGAGGACCTTGAGTGCCTCGGCAATAACCTCCGGCCCGATCCCGTCGCCGGGGATCACAGCGAGCCGCATCTACACACCTCCCGAGAACCACCCCGACCCGCGGGGCTCGAACTGTTGAGCCGAAGGCTACCGGCACGACTGCGGGCAGCGGCATGCCGGGCCCACCAAGTGGATGATATCTCCCGGAGTGTGGGACACCCATTGGAGTGAGATGACCATGGGTCCCTGGTACGACACGGGGGCCGTCCCACATCGTGGAACGGCCCCCGTGTCACTCGTCCGAGTTACTCGAAGCTGACGGTGCGCACGATGCGCGCACCGACCGCGGCGCCGATCGGCTCCAGCACGCCCGGCTCGACCGGACGGTCCACGCGCAGCAGCATGATCGCGTCCGAGCGCTCGGTGGTCTGGCTGACCATCGCCGCCTCGATGTTCACGCCGACCTCGCCGAGCAGGGTGCCGACCCGGCCCATCACGCCCGGCCGGTCCGGGTACTCCAGCAGCAGCACGTTGCCCTCGGCCCGCAGGTCGAAGTGCCGGCCGTTGACCTCGACCAGCTTCTCCACCTGGTTCGACCCGGACAGCGCGCCCGAGACCACGGCGGTGCGGCCGTCCGGCAGGCCCGCGCGCACCGACACCACGCTGCGGTGGTTCGGGCTCTCCGAGGAGGTCTTGACCTCCACCTGCACGCCCAGGTCCTCGGCCAGCTGCGGCGCGTTGACGAAGGTCACCTGGTTCTCCACGGCGCCGGCGAAGACGCCGCGCAGCGCCGCCAGCTGCAGCACCGAGACGTCCTCGTCGGCCAGCTCGCCGCGGGCCTCGATGGTCACCGAGCTCGGCGTGCTGCCGACCAGCGCGGCCAGCACCTGGCCCAGCTTCTGGGTCAGCGACAGGTACGGGCGGACCTCCTCGCCGACCACGCCGCCCTGCACGTTGACGGCGTCCGGCACGAAGTCGCCGCGCAGCGCCAGCCGCACCGAGCGGGCCACGTCGGTGCCCGCGCGGTCCTGCGCCTCCACGGTGGACGCGCCCAGGTGCGGGGTGACGACCACGTTGGACAGCTCGAACAGCGGGCTCTCGGTGGTCGGCTCGGTCTTGAAGACGTCGATGCCCGCGCCGCCGATCTGGCCGTTGCGCAGCGCGTCGACCAGCGCGTCCTCGTCGATCAGGCCGCCGCGGGCGGCGTTGACGACCAGCAGGCCCGGCTTGGCCTTCTTCAGCTCCTCGGCGCCGATGAGGCCGAGCGTCTCGGCGGTCTTGGGCAGGTGGATGGAGATCGCGTCGGCGCGGGCCAGCAGCTCGTCGAGCGTGACCAGCTCGATGCCCAGCTGCGCGGCGCGGCCCGCCGACACGTAGGGGTCGTAGGCGATCAGCTTGGTGCCGAAGGCGGCGACGCGCTGCGCGAACAGCTGACCGATCTTGCCCAGGCCGACCACGCCGACGGTCTTGCCGTTGAGCTCGACGCCGGTGTAGGAGCTGCGCTTCCACTCGCCGTTCTTGAGGCTGGCGTCGGCCTGCGCGACGTTGCGCGCCACCGCGAGCAGCAGTGCCATCGCGTGCTCGGCGGCCGAGACGATGTTGGAGGTGGGGGCGTTGACCACCATCACGCCGCGCTCGGTGGCGGCGGGCACCTCGACGTTGTCCAGGCCGACCCCGGCGCGGGCGACGACCTTGAGCTTCTTCGCCGCCGACAGCACCTCGGCGTCGACCTTGGTGGCGGAGCGGACCAGCAGCGCATCAGCGTCGGCGACGGCGTCGAGCAACGCCGGCCGGTCGGTGCCGTCCACGTTGCGGATCTCGACCTCGTCCCCGAGGGCGTCGATCACGGACGGTGCCAGCTTCTCGGCGATCAGGACGACAGGACGGCTTGCGTTGGTCACGGGCGAACTCCATTTTTGAAGATCACGGTCGGCACGGCGATGTGCCCGGACGGGGTCGAAGTTTAACGGGAGTTTGAGAAAGCGTTCACAAGGGTGTTGCCCGGATCACCGGTCCGGAATCCCCCGCCCGTTAAACCCGATTATTCGGCATTGTCGCAGATCAACCAGGCTGCGGACACAACGCGCAACGCCGCGGGGACGCGTTGTCACCCATGCGGCTGCCGGGCCGCCGGTCGCCCGAAGGCACGGCTGCCGCGCGCACCTGCCCGTGCGCGTTCCGGGGTGCTCTCGCGCCCCGAAGCACTCGCGGAACCACCCGCGCAACGCAGCTGCCGCGCGAGGCGCTCCGTGCTCGGATCACGGCTCGTCGAACTCGCCGTCCTTGGCTCCGGCGACGAACGCGTCCCACTCCTCGGGAGTGAAGACCAGGACCGGGCCCTCCGGTTCGGCTCCGTTGCGCATGCCGATGTAGCCGTCCACGAAGGCGATCTCGACGCCCGGCTCGTCCGGGTCGTCCGTGCTGGTGATCCACTCCGCGTCGGCGAAGTCGAGCTTGTGCCGGATGTGCGCCTTGTTGTCGACGATCTCGTTGTCTGCACTCACGATGCGTACCTTATCCCTCACCCGCAGCGACCGGTTTCCCCCTTTGGCAATGGGGAAAGCCAGTCCGGGAACCTACCGGGAAGGCCGAGGCCCGGTGATCCCTCGTGGGGCTCACCGGGCCTTTTCACATCGGCCGGACGCGCGGTCGGCGCGCCGCCGAAACTCAAATCCACTCACCAAGCCATCGGGCCGCATGCCAGCCCGACGAAGTGACGCCGTCAGGCAAGCGGCACGGCCGCTTCCGGCGGCAACCGCAGCCGCGACGCTCAAACCGGCACCTACGAAAGCGGTCGCATGCGCCGCAGGCGTATAGCCCACCCTCGCAGCTTGCGCCGCCGCGGGTTCTCAGACGTCGCCTGGCGAGGACAGCCCCGAAGCCGCGTATTGGTCATACACAAATCGGGGATCCCACAGTCCAGGCGGCGGCCGTAACTCCCGCAGGGGGGCCGCTACCCGCACCGCCACGACAGACGAGTCTGGAATCCAGAAATCACTTGTTGGTCCAGGACATCAGCGAACGCAGCTTCTTGCCGACCTCTTCGATCTGGTGGGCGTTGCCCTCGGCCTGCAGCTTGGTGAAGTTCGGGCGCCCGGCCTCGTCCTCGGCCACCCACTCCTTGGCGAAGGTGCCGTCCTGGACCTCGCTCAGGATCTTGCGCATCGACTCCTTGACGTGGGCGTCGATCACCCGCGGGCCGCGGCTGAGGTCGCCGTACTCGGCGGTGTCGCTGATCGAGTACCGCTGGCCGGCGATGCCGCCCTCCCACATCAGGTCCACGATCAGCTTGAGCTCGTGCAGGACCTCGAAGTAGGCGATCTCCGGCTGGTAGCCGGCCTCGACCAGCACCTCGAAGCCGGTCTGCACCAGGGCGCTCGCGCCACCGCAGAGGACCGCCTGCTCACCGAACAGGTCGGTCTCGGTCTCCTCCTTGAAGGTGGTCTTGATGACGCCGGCCCGCGCGCCACCGATGGCGGCGGCGTAGGACAGCGCCAGCGCCTGGGCGTTGCCGGAAGCGTCCTGCTCGACCGCGATCAGGCAGGGCACGCCCTTGCCGTCGACGAACTGGCGGCGCACCAGGTGGCCCGGGCCCTTCGGGGCGACCATCGCGACGTCGACGTCCGCCGGCGGCTGGATCAGGCCGTAGCGGATGTTGAAGCCGTGGCCGAAGAACAGCGCGTCGCCCTGCTTCAGGTTCGGCGCGATGTCGTTGGCGTAGATCTCGCGCTGCTTGGTGTCGGGCGCGAGGATCATGATCAGGTCGGCTTCCGCGGCGGCCTCGGCCGGGGTGAGCACCCGCAGGCCCTCCTCCTCCGCCTTGGCGCGCGACTTGGAGCCCTCCGGGAGGCCGACCCGGACGTCGACACCCGAGTCCCGCAGGCTCAGGGCGTGGGCGTGGCCCTGGCTGCCGTAGCCGATGACCGCGACCTTGCGCCCCTGGACGATGCCCAGGTCGGCGTCCGCGTCGTAGAAGATTTCAACTGCCATGGTGATTCAGCGTTTCCTTTCGGGACTTCTTCGTACCCGCCGCCGAATGCGGTGGCCTTCTCGCCCGGGGTACCCGCCAGGACGGCTCCGCGGACGAATTCGGCGACAGGTTCTTCGGTTTTCGGCCCTGTGGCGGGGGCGCCGGATCAGCGCACTGCAGTGGCCGTGATGGAACGCGGGCCACGCCCGATCGCGATCGTTCCCGACTGCACCATCTCGCGAACGCCGTAAGGTTCCAGCATTCGCAGCAGCGCGTCGAGCTTATCGGCGGTACCGGTGGCCTCGATGGTCAGCGCCTCCGGCGAGACGTCCACCACTTTCGCGCGGAACAGCTGCACCGTCTCCAGCACCTGGCTGCGCACCGACGCGTCGGCGCGGACCTTGACCAGCAGCAGCTCCCGCTGCACCGCGGCATCGGTCTCCAGCTCCACGATCTTGATCACGTTGACCAGCTTGTTGAGCTGCTTGGTGACCTGTTCGAGCGGCTGGTCGGAGACGGCGACCACGATCGTCATCCGGGAGATCTCCGGGTGCTCGGTCGGGCCGACCGCGAGGGACTCGATGTTGAAGCTGCGCCGGGAGAACAGGCCGGACACCCGGGCCAGCACCCCGGGGACGTTCTCCACCAGCACGCTCAGCGTGTGTCGGGTCATGGGCGCAGTCCCGCCTCTCCGAGATTTGCAGTTGTGGTTGCGTCCAGCTCAATCGCTCGTTTCGAGGTTCCTCGTGGCTGGTTTGCGTCACGTTCCCCTGAGGTGCGGTTGAGCAGGACCGGAGTTGCCGCAGGGCCGCTCATGCTTCCTCCTCGTCGAACAAGGGGCGGATGCCGCGCGCCGCCATGATCTCGTCGTTTCCGGTGCCCGCGGCCACCATCGGCCACACCTGGGCGTCCTTGCCCACCACGAAGTCGATCACGACGGGTCGGTCGTTGATCTCCATCGCCCGCTGGATGACGCTGTCGACGTCCTCTTTGGACTCGCACCGCAGGCCCGCGCAGCCGTAGGCCTCGGCCAGCAGTTTGAAGTCCGGGATGCGGTGCTTGTGGGTGCCGAGGTCACTGTGTGAGTAGCGCTCGGCGTAAAACAGGTTCTGCCACTGCCGGACCATACCGAGGTTGCCGTTGTTGATGACGGCCACCTTGATGGGGATGTCCTCGATCGCGCAGGTGGCGAGCTCCTGGTTGGTCATCTGGAAGCAGCCGTCGCCGTCGATGGCCCACACGGCCTTGTCCGGCACGCCGGCCTTGGCGCCCATCGCGGCGGGCACCGCGTAGCCCATGGTCCCGAGGCCACCGGAGTTCAGCCAGGTGCGCGGGTTCTCGTAGCCGACGAACTGCGCGGCCCACATCTGGTGCTGGCCGACGCCGGCGGCGTAGATCGCGTCCGGCCCGACCAGCTTGCCCAGGCGCTCGATGACGTACTCCGGCGACAGGCTGCCGTCGGTCGGCCACTGGTAGCCCAGCGGGAACCGCTTGCGCAGGTCGTCGAGGTCCGCCCGCCAGGTCGTCAGGTCCGCGGTGCCGTGCTGCTCGGTGGCCGCGGCGACGGCGTCGATCAGCTCGGCGATGACCTCCTTGCAGTCGCCGACGATCGGCACGTCCGCGTAGCGGTTCTTGGAGATCTCCGCCGGGTCGATGTCGGCGTGCACGACCTTGGCCTCCGGCGCGAACGACGACAGCTGGCCGGTAACCCGGTCGTCGAAGCGGGTGCCCAGCGCGATCAGCAGATCGGCGCGCTGCATCGCGGCGACCGCGGAGACCGTGCCGTGCATGCCGGGCATGCCCAGGTGCTGCGGGTGCGAGTCGGGGAACGCGCCGCGCGCCATCAGCGTGGTGACCACCGGGATGCCGGTGCGCTCGGCCAGCTGCCGCAGCTCGGCGTGCGCCTCGGCCTTGATGACCCCGCCGCCGACGTAGAGCACCGGGCGGTGCGCCTCGGTGATCAGCTTGGCGGCCTCCCGGACCTGCTTGCCGTGCGGCTTGCTGGTCGGCCGGTAGCCGGGCAGCTTCATCTCCGGCGGCCAGGAGAACGACATGGTCGCCTGCTGGACGTCCTTGGGGATGTCCACCAGCACCGGGCCGGGGCGGCCGCTGGCGGCGATGTAGAACGCCTCCGCGATGACCCGCGGCAGGTCATCGGGATCGGTGACCAGGAAGTTGTGCTTGGTGATCGGCAGCGTGATGCCGCAGATGTCGGCTTCCTGGAAGGCGTCGGTGCCGATCAGGCCGGTGCTCTGCTGACCGGTGATCGCGACGATCGGGACCGAGTCCATGTTGGCGTCGGCGAGCGCGGTGACCAGGTTCGTCGCCCCCGGGCCGGACGTCGCCATGCACACGCCGACCTTGCCGGTGGCCTGCGCGTAGCCGGTGGCCGCGTGCCCGGCGCCCTGCTCGTGGCGCACCAGGACGTGCCGGACCTTCTTCGAGTCGAGGAGCGGGTCGTAGGAGGGGAGGATCGTGCCGCCTGGAATCCCGAAGACGATCTCGCAGCCGACGGCCTCCAGCGAGCGCACCAGTGCCTGCGCACCGGTCATCTTCACTGGAGCACCGCTGGGCGGCGCGGGCTTGGGACGGCGTCCTGGCGGGGGCGCCGGGACCGGATTCTGCCGAGTATTGGCGCTGGTCATCGGGTCTGCCTCGGGGTCGGGAGTTGGACCGGACACGAAAAAACCCCCGCAGACCCCAATAGGCCTGACGAGGGTTGGCGCGTCGACGCTGCGAACTTCCTAGGCGTCGACGCGCCGGGGAAGTACGAGAATGTCGTGCAGTCGCAGCATGGCTAGGACGTTAATCAAAGCGACCCGCGACGTCAAACCATGCGGGACGATCTTCCCGCATCGTGGACGCCTGAGATCGCTCAGCGCGACCCCGATCGCGACGATAATCCCAGCTCAGCGACGCCGTCCAGGATGGTCCGCGCGGTGAGATGTGACGTGCGACGCGTGGGCCGTGCGCGTCGCGGCGGTCACGCTGACGGCGGATCGCCGGCGGCGTTCGGCCGCCCACGGGTACGGGAACCGCAGGTGAGACCATCGGGACGTGAGCGAGACCCCGCAGGAGCCCGAGCAGCCCGACGCCAAGCAGCCCGCCCCGGAGCCGTCCGGCACCCAGTCCTCCGACGCGGAGCAGGCCGCTGAGCGCTCCGATGATGAGCGGACCGCCGAGTCCGCCGACGCGGAGCAGGCCGCCCCGGCGGAGCCCGAGGGACCGAAGTCCCTGACGTTCCGGATCACGCCGGTGGCGCTGCTGGGCGTGCTGGCGGTCATCATCTGCGCCACCCCGCTGGCCACCACCGCGGGCACCTGGGCGCTGCTGATCTACCTGATCCCGCTCGGGCTGGCGGTGTGGATCCTGCGCACCCGCACCACGTTCGACGCCCAGCAGGTGGTGGCGCGCACCATGTTCGGCCGCACCAAGTTCGGCTGGGACGACGTGGTGTCGCTGCGGCTGGACGAGAAGCGCTGGCTCAAGGCCGTGCTGCGCTCCGGCAAGGAGGTCCAGCTCCCCGCGGTGCGGGTGCGCGACCTGCCGCGAGTGGCGGCGATCAGCGGTGGGCGGCTGCCCGACCCGACCACGCAGGAGTAATGTCGGCCGCACCGCAACTTCCCGCGCCCACAAGGCGCGGTCCGGTCCGGTGGGCGAATGCAATCGCGTTACCGTCAGGCAAGTGGCGAAGCCACTTCCGGTGGTAGACCGCAGCTGCGACGCCCCCGATTCCATGTGCGGAGCCACCGCAAGCGGCGAAGCCGATTAGCCCACCCCCGCAACTCGCACCGCCGCGGGTTCTCAGAAGTCTTCTCGCGAGGACAGCCCCGACGCGTCGTATTGGTCATACGTGTGTCGGGGATCCCGGAGTCGAGAAGACTTCTGTAACTCCCGCAGGGGGGCCGCTACCGGCACCGCTACGAAAAACGAGCCTGGAACTCTTTACGAAGAAGGTCGATATGCCTCAGTTGCGCTCTCGCACCACGACGCACGGACGGAATGCCGCCGGCGCCCGCTCGCTGTGGCGTGCCACCGGCATGACCGACGACGACTTCGGCAAGCCCATCGTGGCGATCGCCAACTCCTACACCCAGTTCGTGCCCGGCCACGTGCACCTGCGCGACCTCGGTGACGTGGTCGCCGCCACCATCCGCGAGGCCGGGGGCGTGCCGCGCGAGTTCCACACCATCGCCGTGGACGACGGCATCGCGATGGGCCACAGCGGGATGCTCTACTCGCTGCCCTCGCGCGAGCTGATCGCCGACTCGGTGGAGTACATGGTCAACGCGCACCAGGCCGACGCGCTCGTGTGCATCTCCAACTGCGACAAGATCACGCCCGGCATGCTCAACGCCGCGATGCGGCTGAACATCCCGGCGGTGTTCGTCTCCGGCGGGCCGATGGAGGCCGGCAAGGCGGTCGTGGTGGATGGCGTGGCGCAGGCGCCGACCGACCTGATCACGGCGATCTCGGCGTCCGCGAGCCCGGCGGTGGACGAGGACGGGCTCTCGGAGGTCGAGCGGTCGGCCTGCCCGACGTGCGGTTCGTGCTCGGGCATGTTCACCGCGAACTCGATGAACTGCCTCACCGAGGCCCTCGGCCTGGCGCTGCCCGGCAACGGGTCCACGCTGGCGACCCACGCCGCGCGCCGCGCCCTGTTCGAGGAGGCCGGCCGCACGGTGGTGCGCATCGCGAAGCGCTACTACGGCGAGGACGACGAGTCGGTGCTGCCGCGCTCGGTCGCGAACAAGAAGGCGTTCGAGAACGCGATGGCGCTGGACATGGCCATGGGCGGGTCCACGAACACGGTGCTGCACACGCTGGCGGCGGCGCTCGAGGGCGAGATCGACTTCTCGCTGGACGACATCGCGGAGACCAGCCGCCGGGTGCCGTGCCTGTCGAAGGTGAGCCCGAACTCCGACTACCACATGGAAGACGTGCACCGGGCCGGCGGCATCAGCGCGATCATGGGCGAGCTCGACCGGGCGGGCCTGCTGCACCGCGACGTCTCGTCGGTGCACAGCGCGAGCCTGACCGAGTGGCTGTCCAAATGGGACATCCGCGGCGAGTCGCCGTCGGCGGAGGCCATCGAGCTGTTCCACGCGGCGCCGGGCGGGGTGCGCACCACGAAGGCGTTCTCCACGGAGAACCGCTGGTCCTCTTTGGACACCGACGCCGCGAACGGCTGCATCCGCGATGTCGCGCACGCCTACACCGCCGACGGCGGCCTGGCGGTGCTCAAGGGCAACCTCGCCGAGGAAGGCGCGGTGATCAAGACCGCCGGTGTCGAGGAGGAGCTCTGGCACTTCCAGGGTCCGGCGCGCGTGGTGGAGAGCCAGGAGCAGGCCGTGTCGGTGATCCTGAACAAGGAGATCCAGCCGGGCGAGGTGCTGGTGGTCCGCTACGAGGGTCCGGCGGGCGGGCCGGGCATGCAGGAGATGCTGCACCCGACGGCCTTCCTGAAGGGCTCGGGCCTGGGCAAGAAGTGCGCGCTGATCACCGACGGCCGGTTCTCCGGCGGTTCGTCGGGCCTGTCGATCGGCCACATCTCCCCGGAGGCGGCCAACGGCGGCGCGATCGGCCTGGTGGAGAACGGCGACCAGATCCTGATCGACGTCCGCGAGCGCAAGCTGGAACTGCTCGTCCCCGACGAGGTCCTGGCCGAGCGCCGCGCCAAGATGGACGCCGGCGAGCACCCGTGGCAGCCGGTGGGCCGCGACCGCAAGGTCACGGCGGCGCTGCGCGCCTACGCCCGCTTCGCCACGTCCGCCTCCTACGGAGCGGTCCGCGACGTCAACAAGTGATCGACCTGCCGAACGCGAGGGGCACCCGTCACCGGGTGCCCCTTTCGCTTTGCCCTGAACGGACGGCCGCCGCTTTGTACCGTTGGTCCGTCCGGTGCCGTCTGGGAAGCCCTTCGGCGCCGAGGAACCCGGCCCCGACCTCAAGTCCCGGTTCTACGGCAACGAGGGCGAAACCCTCGACTACGTCTACGAAATCGAGGGTGACGTGCTCACCATCTGGGGCGGCGAGAAGGGGTCGCCGGCGCACTACCGCGCCCACTTCAGCGCCGACGGCGACACCATCGCCGGGGACTGGGTCTGGCCGGGCGGCGGCTACCACGCCGAGCAGACCCGGATCCGGTAGCGCCTCGCGAAAGACGAAGCGGGGGCGCGCACTCGGCGTGCGCGCCCCCGCTTCCGGGTCGTCCCGCGGTCAGGGGCGGTGGAACAGGATCAGGACCGCTGCGGACGCGGCCGCCGCGATGATCAGGGCGATGAACCCGAAGATCAGCGGACGGCGGAACCACACCCGCCCGTAGTCCAGCGCCACCCGGCCGGGGCCGGTGAACATCAGGCCGAGGCCCAGCACACCGAGCGTCGCCTCCAGCTCGAAACCACCGGAGGCGGCGAAGAACCCGGCGCCGAGCTTGAGGAATATCGCGTTGCCCATCACGCCGACGATGCCGGCGGCGGCCAGCGGCGTGAACAGGCCCAGCACCAGCAGCGCGCCCGCGCCGAGCTCGGTGCCGCCGGTGATCAGGGCCAGCATGGCGCTGTTCTCGAAGCCCATCTTGCCCAGCGCCATGGCGAAGCCGTCCGGGCCGGGACCGCCGAGGATGCCGAAGAGCTTCTGCGCGCCGTGAGCGAGGAAGATCCCGCCCAGCGCCAGCCGCAGGATCAGCAGGCCGAGGTCGGTGCCCGCGTTCCAGCCGAAGGGCTTGCGCGGGTCGCCGCCGAGGTCGTCGTAGTAGTCGCTCGACGCGCTGCTGCGGTCGACCACGGACGTGGCTTCGGCGTCGCTGTAGCCGTCATCGTCGTCGTAGTAGTTGTACTTCTGCGCGCTGAGGCTCTGCGTGCTCCGCGCACTTGGTGCGCCTTGCGCGGCACTCGGTGCACCCTTCGAACCCGCTCCGGGTTGCTGGGCGTGCGCGCCGTAGTTGCGATCGTCGGGGTAGCCGCCCGCACCGCCGGGGCGATCGTCGTGAATGCTCACGCCGGACGAGGCTAGGGCATGGTCACCCCAACGTGCGAGTCTTTCCGGCAAAAGCTTCCCGACACGTGATTTGTTCGATACTGCGCACACCCGGCTGGGGGAAAATGGTTCGATGGCCGATCAGCTGTTCCGGGAGTTCGACGTTTCCGCAGGTGGCGCGCGGCCCCGGGAATGGGCGTCCGCGCATTGGGCGCCGGAGACCGCAGCGCCGCAGGCGGTCCTGATGTGCCCGGAGCTCGGTACCGCGCCCGAAATTCTTCCGGTGGATTCGTCGGCCCGAATGCTGGGCTGGACACCGGAGAACAACCATTCGGGCACGCTCGGTGATCAAGTGGACGGCGCTTTGGCCGTGCTCGACGACGCGGAGGTGAAGGACTGCACCGTCGTCGGCTGGTCGGCGGGCACGGTGGTGGCGGTCGAGCTCGCCCGGCGGTTCCCGGACCGGGTCCGCGGCCTGATGCTCCTCGCCGGGCCGCCGACGGCGGCCGCGGACGCGCTGCTCGGGGCGCTCGGCGTGCCGGAGCTCGCCCGGCGGCTGCTCGCCGCGGGCGGCTCCGCCTCGCTGCAGGTCTTCGGCGGCCTGTTGACGTCGATCACGTCCCGGCTGCCGGTCACGGAACTCGCGGCGCAGCTCGTACGATGCAGCGGCCTGCTGCGCCCCGAGGTGGACCGGGAGGTCGCCGCGGCGGTGCTCCGGCAACTGCTGCCCCAGGACTGGCAGTGGCACCTGGCGATGGGCCTCGCGTGGAGCGCATCGGCACGGACCCAGGTGACGGGGCTGAGCTGCCCGCTGACCGTCCTCACTGGACGGCACGACGTGCTGGCGGACTTCGCCGGCACCGCCAGGGCGGTCGCGGCGCTGCCGCAGGCGAGGGTGCGGCAGCTGGCGACGTCGCACTTCATCCCGTTCGAAGCCCCCGACCTGGTGCGCGAGGAGCTGGCCCTGCTGCTGCGCCGGGTGGAAGCGGTCGAGTGCGCCCGGCTCGGCATCGACCCGCCACCGCCGCCGGTCCGGCGGATCAGCCTGCGCCTCCCGGAGCCGGGCCCGCGCCGCCGCGCCGAACACCCCGACCACTGAACCCCGAACTTCCACATCCCGGAACCCGAGACCCGTTTGCCGCAATTTCCATTGAAATCGAAGGTCCGATTTCCATTGAAATTGCGGACCGGCACCGCGGGCGGAGCCGGGAAGCGTGTTGAGCACCGTCTCACCCCGGGTTCACCCGTCGGCCGATAGGGTCGGACGTCGTGGCCGCCTCGTTTCGCATGCGTCGTCTTCTGCTGGGCATGACCGCCGTGCTCGGCACGCTGCTGGCCGGCTGCGCGCAGTTCCCCGACGAGCACCCCCGGCCGTGGGGCGACCCGCCCTCGCTGGAGCCGCAGGCCGGCCCCCAGCCCTCCTTCGAGAACGAGTCCTCGCCGCCGCCGGAATCCGGCAGCTCGCCGCAGCAGCCGAACGCGCCGGTCGGGTGCGAGGATCCCGACCCGGCGGTGGTGGCCACCTGCCTGGATCCGGTCGGCGCGATCGCGGTGCTGCCCGGCGGCCAGGCCGCGCTCGTCGGCGAGCGCGCCACCGGGCGGGTGCTGCGCGTGCAGCGCGGCACGAAACCCGTTGAACTGGCCCGCATTCCGGTCGATCCGAGCGGCGGTGGCGGGCTCACCGGGCTCGCCCTCTCCCCCACGTACCACGAGGACGAGCTGTTCTACGCCTACGTCACGACCCGCAGCGACAACCAGGTCGTCCGGGTCGCGGCCGGAGACCGGCCCAAGCCGGTGCTGACCGGCATCCCGAAGGGGTCGACGGGCAACGCGGGGGCGATGCTCGACGACGGCCAGGGCTCGCTGCTGATCGCCACCGGCAACGCGGGCAGCCCGGCCAACGCCGCGAATCCGCAGTCGCTGGCCGGCAAGGTGCTGCGCATCGACAGTTCCGGCAAGCCCGCGGCGGGCAACCCGAACCCCACGTCGCCGGTGGTCGCCGCCGGACTGGCCTCGCCGGGCGGGCTGTGCGGCACGCCCGCGCTGGGCATGTACTGGGTGACCGACCGCAGCGGCGGCCAGGACGCCCTGTACCGGGTGCAGCTCGGCGAGCCGCTGGGGGCGCCGGCGTGGACCTGGGCGGAGCGGCCCGGGGTGGCGGGGTGCGCCGCCGACCCGGCGCAGGTCGTGGTGGCGCTGACCGACGCCGCAGCGCTGTACACGCTGCACCCGGCGCCGGACGGCAGCTTCACCGGCCAGCCGACGAAGGTCATGGAGAAGACCTACGGGCGCTTCTCCGCCGCCGCGCTCGGCCCGGACGGCCTGATCTGGCTGGGCACGGCGAACAAGGACGGCGGCCAGCCGATCTCCAGCGACGACCGCGCCCTGCGCATCGAGTCCCCGTCCGCCGGCTCCGCGGGCAAGGACTGACCCCGGCAACCCAAGGCTTGTGCGTGCTTTCTGCTGCTACAGAGTGAATGTCGTGGTGGTAGCGCGGGGTCTTGTCTTTGAAGCGGCGCAGCCGCTTAGCCCACCCTCGCGACTCACACCGCCGCGGGTTCTCGGGGAACCCCTCGCGAGGACAGCCCCGACGTGGCGAATTGGCTGATGCCGGGGATCCCACAGCGAGAAGGAACCTGAACTTCCGCCACCCGCACCGCCACCCTGAGCGAGTCCGGAAGCAGAGACAGAAAGTGCGCACGGAGGACCGACCGCCTACTTGCCGTTGAGGCCCCGGTGCGTCAGGTCGGTGAGCAGGTCGATGGCCTGCTCGTCCGCCAGCCCTTCGGTCAGCGGGCTGCCCGACGACCAGGACGCCGCGCTGCCCGCTCTGCAACGCCTGCTCGACGAATTCTCCGGCCGCACGGACCTCCGGCTGCACGACCTGACGTGGTCCACCGCGTGGCGGGCGAACATGCGGCTGGCGCGGCAGTTCCGGCGCGGCCGCGTCTTCCTCGTCGGCGACGCAGCGCACGTGCATCCGCCGACCGGCGGCCAGGGCCTGAACACCGGCGTGCAGGACGCCTACAACCTCGGCTGGAAGCTGGCCGACGGAGATCACGACCTGCTCGACAGCTACGAAGCGGAACGCCTCCCGGTCGCCGCCTCGGTGCTCGGGATCAGTACCGCACTCCTGCGCAAGCACACCGATGGCCACGAGGACGCGTACCGCCGCGGGACGGAGACCCGGCAGCTGGCCGCACCGAGCCGCTGGCGCACGACGAGCGGGCGGAGCGCGGCCGCGTGCAGGCCGGCGACCGGGCGCCGGATTCGCCCGTGGGCGACGGCGTGCGCCTCTTCGACCTGTTCCGGGGCCCGCACCGGACGCTGTTGGCATTCGGCGCGGAGCCGCCGGAAACCGGCACCGACGTGCACGCCCACCGGATCGATCGGTCCCATGTGGACGCTTGGCGGGCCTACGACGTGGCCGCCGGGACGCTCGTGCTGGTGCGGCCGGACGGCCACATCGGCCGGATCACCGAGGCCGCGGGCACTCGCCCATCCGGCCGGTGACGGGCCCCGCCGCGCCGTGCCACCCTCCGTTGAACGATCGTTCAGCGAAGGGTGGAGAGATGTTGCGGTTGCAGGACAGGGTCGCGCTGATCACCGGCGGTGCGGGCGGAATCGGCCGGCAGACCTCCCTCAGGCTGGCCGCGGAAGGCGCGGCGGTCGTGGTCACCGACATCCAGGACGAGGCCGGGGCCGCCGTCGCCGCCGAGATCCGCGACGACGGCGGAAGGTCGCTTTTCGTGCACCACGACGTCGCCGACGAGGCCGCGTGGACGGCCGCGGTCCGGGCCGCCGTCGAGGAGTTCGGCGGCCTGGACATCCTGGTCAACAACGCCGGGATCGCCGACCGCGGCACCATCGAGGACACCACGGCGGAGAGCTACGAACGCACCATCGCGGTCACCCAGACCAGCGTGTTCCTGGGCATGCGGGCCGCCGCCGAGGCGCTACGCGCCTCCGAGCACGCGTCGGTGATCAACATCAGTTCGATCTTCGGCGCCAGCGGTGGCTTCGGCACCAGCCCGGCCTACCACGCGGCGAAGGGCGCGGTCCGGCTGCTCACCAAGAACGCCGCGCTGCAGTGGGCCGATGCGGGGATCCGGGTGAACTCGGTGCATCCCGGGTTCATCGACACCGCGATCCTGGACGGCGTCCGCGGCACCGACCGGGAGGCGGCGATGCTGGCGGTGACGCCGCTGGGCCGCCTCGGCCGCCCGGCCGAGGTCGCGGCGGCCGTCGCCTACCTCGCCGGCGACGACGCGTCCTTCACCACGGGTTCCGAGCTCTACGTCGACGGCGGCTACCTCGCCCGCTGACCCCACCCCGCAGTTTCAATTGAAACTGCGGAGATGCGAAGCGGGGAACCGGAAGATCCCGGTTCCCCGCTTCGGTTCTCGGCCGTTCCGGCGCCCGTTACTGGCCGCAGGCCGCGAGGACGAGCTCGCGGACCCGCTTGGCGTCCGCCTGACCCTTGGTGGCCTTCATGACCGCTCCGACGATCGCGCCCGCCGCCTGCACCTTGCCGCCGCGGATCTTGTCCGCGATGTCCGGCTGCGCCGCCAGCGCCTCGTCGATCGCCGCCTGCAGCGCCGAGTCGTCGGACACGACCTCCAGGCCGCGGGCCGCCACCACGTCGTCCGGCTCGCCCTCACCGGCGAGCACCCCGTCGACGACCTGCCGGGCCAGCTTGTTGGTCAGCTTGCCCTCGGCGACCAGCGCGATCACCCGCGCCAGCTGCTTCGGCGCGATCGCCAGGTCGGCGAGCTCGACGCCGCGGGTGTTGGCCTGCTGCGCCAGGTACGAAACCCACCAGGAGCGGGCGTCACCGGAGGGCGCGCCCGCGTCGACGGTCTGCGCCACCAGCTCCAGCGCCCCGGCGTTGACCAGGTCGCGCAGCTCCTCGTCGGAGAGGCCCCAGTCCTCCTGCGCGCGCTTGCGCCGCTCCCACGGCATCTCCGGCAGGGTCTTGGACAGCTCCTCGACCCACTGCCTGGCCGGCGCGATCGGCACCAGGTCGGGCTCCGGGAAGTAGCGGTAGTCCTCGGAGGTCTCCTTGCGGCGGCCCGCCGACGTGGTGCCGGTGGACTCGTCGAAGTGCCGCGTCTCCTGCAGGATCGAGTCGCCCGAGGTCAGCACCGCGGCGTGCCGCTGCATCTCGAAGCGCACCGCGCGTTCCACGCTGCGCAGCGAGTTGACGTTCTTCGTCTCGGTGCGGGTGCCGAACTCCGTCGTGCCCTTCGGCATCAGCGACACGTTCGCGTCGCAGCGCAGCGAGCCCTGGTCCATCCGCACGTCGGAGACGTCCAGCGCGCGCAGCAGGTCCCGCAGCGCCGAGACGTAGGCGCGCGCGACCTCGGGAGCCCGCTCCCCGGCGCCGACGATCGGCTTGGTGACGATCTCGATCAGCGGCACGCCGGCCCGGTTGTAGTCCAGCAGCGAGTAGTCCGCGCCGTGGATCCGGCCGGTGCTGCCGCCCATGTGCGAGGACTTGCCGGTGTCCTCCTCCATGTGCGCCCGCTCGATGTCGACCCGGAAGGTCTCGCCGTCGTCCAGCAGCACGTCCAGGTAGCCGTCGTGGACGATCGGCTCGTCGTACTGCGAAGTCTGGAAGTTCTTCGGCATGTCCGGGTAGAAGTAGTTCTTCCGGGCGAACCGGCACCACTCGGCGACCTGGCAGTTCAGCGCCAGCCCGATCCGGATGGCGGCCTCCACGGCCTTGCCGTTGAGCACCGGCAGCGCACCCGGCAGGCCCAGGCACACCGGGCACACCTGGGTGTTCGGCTCGGCGCCGAAGGCGTTGGCGCAGCCGCAGAACATCTTCGTCCTGGTGGACAGCTCCACGTGCACTTCGAGCCCGAGCACCGGGTCGAACCGCGCGAGGACCTCGTCGTAGTCCAGGATCTCGGCGACGGCGGTCACTTGTCGTCCTCCCCCTTGCGCAGGGCCCGCACGGCCAGCGCGGTGCCGGTGATCAGGCCGAGCGCGGTGATGACCGCGTCCGCCAGCGCGAGCTTGTCCTTCTCCTCCCGCGCCGAGCGGAAGCTCGCCCGCAGCCCGAGGGCGGCCGACAGCACCGAGGCGAGCTGGAACGCTGCTTTGATCTTCGGGTTCATCGCGCGACCTCCAGCTGGGGAACACGGTTGATGAGGGGGCCGTCCTGGCTGGCGTTGCGCGCCGCCTCGTAGGCCGAGCCGACCCGGTAGAGCCACTCGTCGGCCATCGCCGGGGCCATGATCTGCAGCCCGACCGGCATGCCGTCCTCATCGGACAGTCCACACGGGACGCTCATGGCGGCGTTGCCCGCCAGGTTGGACGGGATGGTGCACAGGTCCGCCAGGTACATCGCCATCGGGTCGTCGACCCGCTCGCCGATCTTGAAGGCGGTGGTCGGCGTCGTCGGCGACACCAGCACGTCGACCTGCTCGAACGCGGCGGTGAAGTCGCGGGTGATCAGCGTCCGCACCTTCTGCGCCTGGCCGTAGTAGGCGTCGTAGTAGCCCGACGACAGCGCGTAGGTGCCGAGCATGATGCGCCGCTTCACCTCGGGCCCGAACCCGGCCTCGCGGGTCAGCGACATGACCTCCTCGGCGCTGCGCGCGCCGTCGTCGCCGACGCGCAGGCCGTAGCGCATCGCGTCGAAGCGGGCGAGGTTGGAGGAGCACTCGCTCGGCGCGATCAGGTAGTAGGCCGGCAGCGCGTAGCTGAAGTGCGGGCAGGAGACCTCGATGACCTCCGCACCCAGCGCGGACAGCTGCTTGACGGCGGCGTCGAAGGCCCGCTGCACGCCCGGCTGGTAGCCGTCGCCGGAGAGCTCGCGGACCACGCCGACGCGCACGCCCTGCAGGCCGCCCGAAGCGCCCTGCTCGGCCGCGGCGACGACCTGCGGCACCGGCTGGTCGATCGAGGTGGAGTCCATCGGGTCGTGCCCGGCGATCACCTCGTGCAGCAGCGCGGCGTCCAGCACCGTGCGCGCGCACGGGCCGGGCTGGTCCAGCGACGAGGAGAACGCGACGAGGCCGTAGCGGGAAACGCCGCCGTAGGTCGGCTTGACGCCGACCGTGCCGGTCACCGCGCCGGGCTGGCGGATCGAGCCGCCGGTGTCGGTGCCGATGGCCAGCGGCGCCTCGAACGCGGCCAGCGCCGCCGCCGAACCGCCGCCGGAACCGCCGGGGATGCGCTCCAGGTCCCACGGGTTGCGGGTCGGGCCGTACGCGGAGTTCTCGGTCGACGAGCCCATCGCGAACTCGTCCATGTTCGTCTTGCCGAGGATGACCACGCCCGCCTCGCGCAGCCGGCGCGTCACGGTCGCGTCGTACGGCGGGACCCAGCCCTCCAGCATCTTGGAGCCGCAGGTGGTGGGCATGTCGGTGGTGGTCAGCACGTCCTTGAGCGCCAGCGGCACGCCGGCCAGCGGCGACGTGGTGTTCCCGGCGGCGCGTTCCTCGTCGACCCGCCGCGCGGCGGCCAGCGCCCCGTCGGCGTCGACGTGCAGGAACGCGTGCACCTCCGAGTCCACGGCGGCGATCCGGTCCAAGTGCGCCTGCGTCACCTCGACCGACGTGACCTCGCCCGCCTGCAGCTTGGCAGCGAGCTCGGATGCGGTCAGCCCGGTCAGGCTGCCGCCGGATGCGGTCGTCATCAGGCCTCCTCGGTCAGGATCCGCGGCACGCGGAACCGGTCCTCTTCGGCGGCCGGCGCCGCGGCGAGCGCCTGCTCGCGCGACAGGCCCGGCCGCACCTCGTCATCGCGGAAAACGTTGGTCACCGGCACGGCGTGGGAGGTCGGCGGGATGTCGTCCGCAGCGACCTCGCCCACCTTGGCCACCGCATCGAGAATCTGGTCGAGCTGGCCGGCGAAGGTGTCGAGCTCGGCCTCGGTGACGGCCAGCCGCGCCAGGCCGGCGAGGTGTGCGACCTCGTCGCGGGAGATCTTGGACACTGCGAAGGCTCCCTGGTCATGTCCGGTTTCACGGGTACAGCTCAGTCTATGGCGGTGCCCGGGCCCGCTCCTGGAGGGGGCGCGGGCGCCGCCGCGACCACCCAGGCTCGCGGCGATTCCACTGCGGATCAACGCGCCGACCGGCCTCGAAAACGTCGACGACACGACGGAAAACCGCAGGTACTTCCACTCCGTGGACGCCGGGCGCACCGCGGGGGCGTCGCGTCTGACACAATTTCAACCGCCAGTTCCTCGCACGAGGAGCCGCTGCAGTGCGGCCTCGTGCGGTAGCGAGAGCGCGGCCGGCGAGGTGTCGCGCACGAAACTGGAGGCGTTGAGTCCGGTGTCCTTCCTCATCCGGGTGCAGATACCGGACCGGCCCGGCAACCTCGGGTCGGTGGCGAGCGCGCTCGGCGAGATCGGTGCCGACATCCTCAGCGTCGACGTCGTCGAGCGCAGCAACGGCGTGGCGATCGATGACCTGGTCGTGGAGCTGCCGTCGGGCCGGCTGCCGGACGTGCTGATCACCGCCGCCGAGTCGGTCGACGGCGTGGAGGTCGACGCGGTCCGGCCGTACGCGGGCGTGCTGGACACGCACCGCGAGCTGGAGCTCGTCGAAGAGATCGCGGCCGAGCCGGCGAACGGGTTGCAGATCCTCGCCGAGGGCGTCCCGAAGATCATCCGATCGGGTTGGGCGGTCGTCTTCGGGCACCGCTCGGGCGGCGCGGAGCAGCTCGCTGCCAGCACCTCGGCCCCGCAGGAGGGCTACCTGGAGCTGCCGTGGCTGCCGCTGGCGCGGGCGACGATCCTCGACGGCGACGAGCCGTGGGTGCCGGACACCTGGAAGGAACTGGGCACCGAACTGGCGGCGACGCCGATCGGCAAGCCGGACCGGGTGCTGCTGGCGGGCCGCCCGGGCGGCCCGATGTTCCGCGCCGCTGAGCTGGCTCGCCTGGCCCACCTCGCGGGCATCGTCTCGGTCGTCCTCGACAGCTGACCGCACCGCTGACCGCATCGCGAAACCCCTTCAGGTCCGCAATTTCCATTGAAATCGAAGGTTCGATTTCAATGGAAATTGCGGCGGAACGAGCCTTGGGCGTCGGCTTGGCTCCTGTTGGTCAGAGTTCCAGGGCGTAGCCGAGCAGGTGGACGTCCGGTGCCGGGTGCCAGTCCCGGTCGGGGCGGCGCTCGAAGCCCAGCCGCTCGTAAAGGCGCCGGGCGGTTTTCACGGAGTCCCGCACGCACAGCACGACGCGCTCCATCCCCTCCGCGCGCGCCCGGTCGATCACCGCCTCCACCAGCTCCCGGCCGACTCCGTTGCCCACCGCCTCCGGCGCCACGGCCAGCATCCGGAACTCCAGCTCACCGGGCCGCGCGAGGTCGGCGTAGGAGCTGTCGTGCCGCACCAGGGTGACTGTGCCCAGCACTTCGTCCCCCTTGACGGCGACGAGCAGCTCGGCGTGCTCCGCCCGCCCGGCGGCGTCGCGCAGCACCACGGTGTAGTCGATGTCGTCCGACAGGTTCCCGCTCTCGGCGTAGGCCCGGGCCGAGATCTCACCGATGGCTTCGTACTCGGCCGGCCGGGCCGCGCGGATCGTCGTCATGCCGCAGATCGTGTCACCCCCGGCCGACAGCGATCACTCCTCCTCGGTCGGCAGCGCGACCTCGGTGGCGGCCTCCGGGCCGTCGTCGAGCAGCACCTGGAACCCGCTCTCGTCGAGCACCGGGACCTTGAGCTGCACGGCCTTGTCGTACTTCGAGCCCGGCGAGTCGCCGACCACGACGAACGCCGTCTTCTTCGACACCGATCCCGCCGCCCGGCCGCCGCGGGCCATGATCAGCTCCTTGGCGTCGTCCCGGGAGAACGTCTGCAGCGTGCCGGTGACCACGATGGACAGGCCTTCGAGGGTGCGCGGGATCGACTCGTCGCGCTCGTCGGCCATCCGCACCCCGGCGTCCCGCCACTTGCGCACCACCTCGCGGTGCCAGTCGACCTCGAACCACTCGCGGACGGCCGTGGCGATCGTCGGCCCGACGCCGTCGGCGGCCGCGAGCTCCTCCTCCGACGCCGCCTCGATCCGGTCCAGCGAGCCGAACTCGCGGGCGAGCGCCTGCGCGGCGGTCGGCCCGACGTGCCGGATCGACAGCCCCACCAGGACCCGCCACAGCGGCTTCTGCTTGGCCACTTCGAGGTTGTCGAGCAGCTTGGCGCCGTTGGCCGAGAGGCTGCCCTCCTTGGTGGTGAACAGCGGCGTCTTGAGCAGCTTCGCCTCGTCGAGGTCGAAGATATCGCCCTCGTCCTCGATCACGCCTGCCGCCAGCAGGGCGCCCGCCGCCTCGTAGCCGAACGCGTCGATGTCCAGCACCTTCCGGCTGGCCAGGTAGAACAGCCGCTCGCGGCGCTGCCCCGGGCAGCCCTGGGCGTTCGGGCAGCGCAGGTCGACGTCGCCCTCCTTCTGCTGCGCCAGCGGCCACCCGCACTCCGGGCACACGGCGGGCATGACGAACTCGCGCTCGTCGCCGGTGCGCACGTCGACCACCGGGCCGAGCACCTCGGGGATCACGTCGCCGGCCTTGCGGATCACCACCCGGTCGCCGATCAGCACGCCCTTGCGGCGGACCTCGTCGGCGTTGTGCAGGGTCGCCATCGACACCGTGGAGCCGGCCACCTTCACCGGTTCCATCACGGCGAACGGCGTGACCCGGCCGGTGCGGCCGACGTTGACCTGGATGTCCAGCAGCCGCGTGGTGGCCTGCTCCGGCGGGTACTTGTAGGCGATCGCCCAGCGCGGCGCGCGGGAGGTGGTGCCGAGGCGGCGCTGCAGCGGCACCTCGTCGACCTTGATCACGATGCCGTCGATCTCGTGCTCCGCGGAGTCGCGGTGCTTGCCCCAGTAGTCGATGTGCGCGACCAGCTCATCCACAGTGGACAGGACGACGGTGTGCTTCGAAACCGGCAGGCCCCACGCCTTCAGCGCCGCGTAGGACTCGGACTGGAGGTTCGGCTCGAAGCCGTCCCGCTTGCCCAGGCCGTGGCAGATCAGCCGCAGCGGCCGGCTGCGGCTGACCCGCGGGTCCTTCTGCCGCAGCGACCCGGCGGCGGAGTTGCGGGGGTTGGCGAACGGCGGCTTGCCCGCCTCCACCAGCTTGGCGTTGAGCTCGGCGAACTCGTCCACCCGGAAGAACACCTCGCCGCGCACCTCGACCAGCGCGGGCACCGGGTACTCGTCGGTCCCGGTCAGCTGCTCCGGCACGTCGCCCATGGTGCGGACGTTGAGCGTCACGTCCTCGCCGGTCCGGCCGTCGCCGCGGGTCAGGGCGCGCTCCAGCCGTCCGTCGCGGTAGAGCAGGTTGATCGCCAGGCCGTCGATCTTCAGCTCGCACAGGTAGTGCACGTCGGTGCCCACCTCGCGCTCCACCCGGTCGACCCAGGTCTGCAGCTCCTCGGCGCTGAACGCGTTGTCCAGGCTCAGCATCCGCTCCAGGTGCGCGACCGCGGTGAACTCGGTGGAGAAGGTGCCGCCCACCACCTGCGTCGGCGAGTCCGGCGCCTGCAGCGCCGGGTGCTCTTCCTCCATCTGCTGCAGCTGCGCGAACAGCACGTCGAACTCGCCGTCGGAGACCGTCGGCGAATCGAGCACGTAGTAGCGGAACTGGTGGCCGCGAACTTCCTCGGCCAGTTCCGCGTAGCGCTCGCGCACGTCGGCGGGCACGTCTTCGACGCCTTCCGCCGAGCGGCCGGCGGCCGGGTCGTCGGGCACGACCTCCTCGGCGGCGGCCACTGCGTCGTTCGGGGCGAGATCCACGTCCTTGCTGGTCACGCCCCGAGACTAGCGAGCGCCCCCGACAACGGCACGCACGACGCGTCGTGAGTGATGAATCCGGTGAGAACCGGACTCACCGCTCACGACTCGGGCGCCGCGGCCGCCGCGCGGTCCAGCTCGCGGACCAGTTCGCGGAGCTCCAGCAGGCCGATCGCGCCCTCCGGTTCGAGTTCCGCTGTCTCGACCCGGCCCAGCCGGTCGGCGGCCAGCCGCTCGCCGAGGGTGGCGTCCAGCGGCAGGAACGTCAGGGCCCGGCGCGAGTTCTCCTCCAGGCCGCCGAAGCCGGGGTGGTAGACGGCGACGTCGACGAGCCCCTCCGCCTCGTCGACCTGGGCGACGACCCGGACGTCGGCCAGCGGGTACTTCTCGCCCCGCAGGTTCACGGTGACCTCGGTCGGATCGGGCACCGGCGGCACCGAGTCGTGGTACTCCCACAGCGTGTCGTCCTGCGGCGCGGCGGCCATCCAGGCGTCGGTGTAGGGGCGCAGCTCAGGGTCGGCCTGACCGCTGACGACCAGCGCGTACACGGCCTTCTCCCCGTGCTCGATGGCGAAGGTCAGGTTCGGGTGCACCTCGGCGAGCGCCTCGGCGACCAGGCTCTCGATCCGCTGCGGCACGCTGTCGCCCAGCGCGGAGGCGATCTCCGGCAGCAGGTCGTCCCACCGCTGCCAGAACCGCTCGGCGGCCTGGGTGTGGACATCGACCTCGGCGGCCTCGGCGTTGCCCTGGGCTTCGGCGTCGCGACGACGGAGGAACCTGAACATGCCCACCATTGTGCCGGGCGGGGCGCGGCCTCCGGGCCCGATCCCGCGGACTCACCGAGCCGGCCGGCCGCCCAGCTCGGCGGCGACGATGCCGACGAGGTCGCCGACGTCGACGCCGCGCACCTGCCGGGCCTCGGTCAGCGTGCCGACGAGCGCGTTCAGCGGATCTTCGTGGGCCGCCCGGCGCAGCGCGTCCGCGGCGCGCAGCTGGTTGCGGATCTTGCTGTTCGGGCGGTCCCAGGTGCTCTGCCAGGCCCATTCCCGGACCACCGCGCAGAGCACGTCGCGGTCGATCGCGGGCCCGCCGATCAGCGAAGACAGGGCCTCCTGCACGACGGGGTGGTCCGCGCAGTCGGCGGCGCCGACGGCGTGCCGCGCCACCGCGGCGACGGCCCGCCGCAGGTCGGGATGGGTAGCAGTGCCCAGCGCCGCGACCAGTTCCGGCGGGAAGCCGGTGATCTTGTCCAGCGGATCGGGCAGGGTCACCAGGTCGTCGGGCCACGGCGCGACCGGGAAGGTCTGGAAGTCGCCGGCGAGCCAGGCCGGGCTCGGCGACAGCCCGGTCAGCCGCCCCGACAACGCCAGCATCAGCGCCACCGGATCGGCCTGGGACCAGGGCAGGTCGGCGCGGGCGGCCTCCAGTTCGTCCGGTCGGCTGCCCTCCCGGTACTCCGGAAGCACTGCCTCGAACGACGTCCGGACGTCGCCGCGAACCGCGTGGGAGAAGCGCGTGAGGGCGCTCGCGTCCCAGAACGCCGACACGGCGGCCTGCCGCGCGACCTTCCGCAGCACCTCCGGCCGCTGCCCCTGCCGGCCGTTGTCCTCGACCACCAGCACCCAGTCGCCGATCCGCCGGAGCGCGATCATGGGGTGTTTCTCCTGGTGGGCGAAGGCCTCCTCGCAGAAGTCATCGATGTCCAGCACCCGGCCGAGCCCGGCGACCGCACCGAAGCCCTCGGCCACCTGGTCGATATCGGCGCCCCGAACGAAGGTCAGGCAAGCGGCCTCCTGGATGGTGCTCCGCCGAATCCACCCGGCCTGCTCGAGCTCGCTGACGCAATGACTGCCCACGCGTTCTTCCTACCAGCGCAAGGACTTCCGCACTGCGGATTCCGAAAAACACGTCCAGGCAAGAAATCGCCACGGCGACCGCGAGCCACCCGAAGTCCACTGAGGACTATGCGGACGGTGGCATCCCGGCCACCTGGATCGCGCCGTTCCTCCCGCCCCGAACCGGTAGCAGTCCACGAGCATTCCCTGCTAGCCTTCGAGTGCTTGCAAATTGCAACCACTCGGCTTGGCGGGGTCCACCCTCCCGGAACTCATCGGCCGCGACAGGACCACGCACGCCGGCACGCAGACGAGATCGGAGATCGAATCCGTGCGCAAACTCTTCTCCTACGTGGCGATCAGCCTCGACGGCTACTACGAAGGCCCGAACGGCGAGTTCGACTGGCCGAACGTCGACGCGGAGTACTTCGAGTTCGCCAACCAGAGCGACGCCTACATCGACACGCTGCTGTTCGGCCGGGCGGGATACGAGCACATGGCCGCGCACTGGCCGAACGCCACCGGGCCCGACCCGGAGATCGTCGAGTTCATGAACAGCGTGGCGAAGGTCGTGGTCTCCTCCACCCTCGATAAGGCGGAGTGGAACAACACGACCCTCGTCGGCAGCGACAACCTCGCCGAAACCGTCCAGGCGCTGAAACAGCGGCCGGGCAAGGAGATCGCGCTCTTCGGCAGCGTGAAACTGACGGCGAGCCTGCTCGAACTCGGCCTGATCGACGAACTGCGCGTGCTCGTCAACCCGCTCATCCTGGGCGAAGGCCGCTCGCTGTTCTCGACGCTGACCAGGCGCATCCCGCTCGAACTGTGGCGGACCACGACGTTCCGCTCCGGCAACGTCCTGCTGACCTACCGCCCCGCCTGAACATGCACCATCGGCGCGGGCCGCCGTCGTCCACCGAGAACTATGTGGACGGCGGCATCTCGGCGACCTGGATCATGTCGTTCCTCCCGTCCCGAACGAACCTCCCCCGCCCCGGCGGCCGCGGCATCGACGCAACGCCCGGCAGCAGCTCCCCGTCCCGCGGATCGCCGCCGAGCACTACCGTCGCGCAGCCGGCCGCACGCAACTTGCCGAGGAATCGGGTGGTCAGCGCGTCGCCGATGTTGACGGAGTTCCGGCTGACGATCAGGTGCACCCCGACTTCGCCGCCGCGCACCAAATGGTCCGCGTAGCGCTGCAGCGGGTCGGGGTGGCCCGAGCGCGGATCCGACGAGATCAGCTCGCAGTCCTCGATGATCAGGAACACCTCGCGCGGCCGCTCGGCTCCACTGCCGGGCCTGGACAGCCGTTGCTCGATCCGGAACGCCGTCTCCGCGAGGATGCGCTCGAACTCCCCGCGCACCGCGGCGTAACCGAACTGCGGACCGTCCGCCTCGCCGAGCAGACCGCGCTTCGGATCCAGCACGATGATGTCGCACTCGTCCGCCGCGTGCAGCCGCTTGATCTCGGCGATCACCAACCGGACCAGGTTCGTCTTGCCGGAGCCCCGCTCCCCCAAGCACAACAGGTGCGGATGCGCCGCCAGATCGAGCTCGGCCCACCGCTCGACGCCCGTCACTCGGCCGAGGACGAGGTGCGGGCTCGCCAAGTCCTCGATCTCCCGGTGAGCGACCGCCGCAGGCGGGAGGCTGACCCCGAGCGCGGGCGAGCCCCGCCATTCGTCCGCGATGCGCCGCGCCAGCGCGCGGGTGCTCTTGACCGCGGGTTCCAGGTCGGGGTGCATCCTCGGTTCGGCGGCGCGGAACTCCCGCCTGCCGACGGTTCCGACGGCTTCCTGCGTGCCGCCGAGCTCCAAGCGGGTCGGGCATCGCGCAAGCCAGTCCCGGTCCTCCTCCAGCCAGCGATCGGCGGAGACGATCACGTGCACGCCGCAGTCGGCGCCGTCGCGGATCAGCTTCCGGACGCCGGCGACCAGTCCCGGCAACAGGTCGGCCAGGAAGCTCCACTGCTCGACCACGAGGTAGACCGGCCGGAACGCGCCCTCCTGGTCCGCCCGCCGCGTTTCCACCAGCTCCTGGAGGTGGGCCACGATCGCCGCCGCGAGTTCCTCGTCCCGGGCCTTCGCGACCGAGCCGACGTGCGGCAGTTCGGACAGCGCGTCGCCGCAGGCGTGGCCGTCGCCCAGGCAGATGAAGTGGAAGCCGACCTCCTCCGGCGTGTGGGTCAGGGCCGTGGCGAGGACGATGGTGCGCGTCACCGCGGACTTGCCGGTGAACGGATCGCCCCGGATCGCGATGTTGCCGCCGAACGGCACGGTTAGCGGCTCGGTATCGCCGATCTCGACGAGCTCGACCAGTCCGATGGGGACTTCCGCGCACCGCTCGTGGCTCTCCGCGGAAAGCCCGCGCTCGGTGGGAACCACTCGGCCGAGCACGTCGGCCAGCGCGATCGGATCCGCCAGCGGGCTCCGCAGTTCCGCTGCCCGTTCCGGCACCGCGCTGCTGATCCGGGCGGTCTGCTCGTGCCAGCCTTCTCCCGGTGGTTTCCAGGCGCGGAACCGGATCGGCCAAGCCCCGGCCTGTTTCAGCGATCCGGCACCTGCCTCGGGATCGATGTCGTGGTCGATCCGGAAGCGGCAGAGCTGATCGATCTCCGGGAACCGGCCCGCCACGTCGTCCCGCGCCAGCAGGATGACGTGAACGCCCACCTCCGCGCCCGAGGTCATGATCTCCAGCAGCTGCTCGGCTGCTCCGGGTTGGTGCGACGCGGTTTCCGCGAAGTTGTGGATGAAGACGAAGAGCTCCGGCGGGGTTTCGGCGACCCGGCGGCGGGCGATCTCGCGGCGAACCGCCCTCAGCTCCGGGACCATGCCGGAGCTCGCGACCAGCGGTCCTTCCGCGTACAAAGCGACGTGCGGGAGACCGGCCAGATCGTGGAAGGGCCCCGCCGGCGAGCCGGCGAGCAGGACCAGGTTGACGTCTTCCGGCGAATGGGTCGACGCCAGCAGGAACACGAGCGACCGCAACGTTTCCCGGGCGCCCGTCCCGTGCTGCCCGATGATCAGCCCGTGCGATCCACCGTCGGGATTCAGGTCCAGGTGCACGGTTCGCCCGAACGCGTCACGGCCGATCGGGAGTCGCAGCCAGTCGGGTGCGGTTCGGCGCCGCCTCGCTGGATCGGAGTCGGTGCGGGGCATTCGCAACGGATCGGCCGGCTCCTCGCGGTCGGCGATTTCCGAGACGAGCGCGAGCATTCCCCGGTGCTGCGCCTGCGGTTCGGCGCCTCCCGGAGCGGGGAGCGCCGCCCGGAACGGCCCGGCGTGCGAGGAGGCTTCCGGGGATCCCGGGGTGAATTCGACGTGGCCGCGCAGGTGTTGGCGAATCGCGTCCGGGATCTTCGACCAGAACCGCGCCGCCACGACCAGGTGCACCCCGAAGCTCGTCCCCTGGTCGGCGATCCGCTCGACCCGGGCCACCAGCCCGGGGTTCTCGTCGGCGAATGCCTCCCAGCGGTCGATGACCAGGAAGACGTCCTGGTGGTCGGCGTCGCGCGGGAGTTCGCGGTTGCGCCGCGCAGCCCGGAACGCCTCCAAGGTTTCGATCGCGCCGTCGCGGAACATCGCTCGCCGGGCGGTGATCTTCCGCTCCGCGGCGTACACCAGCTGTTCGACCTCGCTGTGCTGGTCTGGTCCGAGCACAGCACCGACGTGCGGCAGTCGCGCGAAGGCACCGAACCGGCTCTCGGAGTCGACGAGGTAGAACCGCACCTCGGCAGGATCGGAATCCAGCGCCAAGGCGAGCACCAGCGTGCGCAGGAACTGGCTCTTGCCGGACTGGGCGGGGCCGATGACCGCCAGGTGGTTCTCGGGTCCGGCCAGGCTCAGCAGGAACGGTTTCCGATTCACCCCCGTGCCCACCGGCACGTTCAACGTGCTGCCCGCCGGAAGATCGGTCCCGGGCAGCTCCGCCCGCAACGGTCCGAGCGCGACCGGCCCGGTCGGCGCCGGTTCGGGCCGCCGGATCTGCGCCGAGGCGGTCCGGGCGATGAAGAAGTCGCCCGCCATCCGGGTCTCGCGGGACGGGGTTTGCCGCTGCCCGTCGAGCTCGCGGAACACGTAGTTGTAGAGCTCATCACCGGTGATCAGGCCGTCGCCGTCGACGTCGGCGGCCCCGGTGCGGATGCCCTTCAGCACCGCGCGGGTGAACAGCGACGACGGCACCGGGTCGCTGGAGGTGAGTTCGTTGCCCTCGTAGGCGTACTCGACCGCGCTGGTCGCGGTCATGATGTAGGTGCCCCGGCCGACCAGCTGGCGCAGGTCGATCCCCTCGGCCGACTTGGGCACCAGGCCGTGCGAGAAAGCGCCGCTGTAGCAGCAGTCCAGCAGCACCACCTTCGTCCCGGCCTGGGATGCGCTCAGCTGGTGCTGGACGAACACCGAACCGACCGCGGAGGACTCGACCCGGTCCAGCTCGGTGTTGCAGGCGGCGAACAGCAACTGGCCGCGGTCGTTCTTGATCCCGTGGCACGACAGGTAGAGCAGCACCAGGTCGTCCGGCCCGGCTTCCTGGAGCGCCTCCTCGATGCCGCGCTCGATCTGGCGCTTGGACTCGTTGCGCAGCACCTCGACCTGGTCGAAGCCACCCTGCGACAACAGGACCTGTTGCAGCTCCTCGGCTTCCCCCGCAGGCGCGCGAAGCTCGCGCAGCCCCGGGTCGCCGTACAACGAGGTCGCGATCAGCAGCGCGGTCCGGCGGCCCACCACGCCGCCTACCGCTGGTCCGAGGCGCCGCCCTCGGGGTCCTCGTCGAGGAGTTTCGCCGCGATCGCTTCCACCAGCAGGTGCTGGTCCTTCGCGGTCAGGCCGTCGAATTCGGCCTTCTCGCCGTTCCGCTCGATGCTCACCCGGCGGGCCTTGGCCTGGTCGAAGCGGGCGACCATCACCTTCGCGCACGCCGCAGCGGTGGCCGCGGAGAAGATGCCGCTCAGCACGAGTTGCCCGATTGCCAGCGCCGCCCCGGACTTCGCGCCGTCCGGACCCTGACCGCGCACCCGGTCCACCCGGACCGCGCCCAGCTCGCGCAGCTCGGCGAGCAGCCGTTGCGTCAGGTTCTCCAGGCGCTCCGGGGTCTCGTCGGAAAGGTCGAAACCGACCAGCCAGCGGGCCATTTCGCCAACCTTCCGCAGCTCTGCACCTCGATCTTCCTCACGGTAGCCGATCGATCACCCTGCGGAGGGCGGTTCGCTACTGCTCGGCTTCGTCGGCGAAGAGCTTCGCGAGGTCCCGGGTGAGGCTGATCGCGCGGCGGGACCACGCCGGTGTCGCACCCGCGAGGCCGCAGGTCGGCGTCGGGACGCTGCGCTCGGCCAGCGCCCGGCGGCCGAAGCCGAGGCGGGAGGCCAGGCCGAGGGCCGGCTGGGCGATCTGGCGCAACCGGGCCTCGCCCGCCGGTTCGGTGCTCGGGACCAAGCCGAGGAACAGGGTCGTGCCCTCTTCCCACGCCTCGCCGAGCTCGTCAGCGAAGGAGCCGGACACGTCGCCGAGCTTCGTCGCGTCCAGCGCGATCGCCCCGGCCCCGGCGCGGCGCAGCAGCGCCACCGGCGGGCGGGCGGCGCAGCAGTGCACGACCACGGGCGAGTCCGTTGCGGCCGCGAGCTTCTCGATCACCTCGTTCAGCAGGCGCTGCGCGTCCGGTTCCGGGACGGCGGGCACCTTGCCGTAGCCGGAGGGCGTGGGCAGCGCCCCGGCCAGCACCGCGGGCAGGGCGGGCTCGTCGAGCTGCACGACGACCCGCGAGCCGGTGCGGGCGGCGACCTGCTCGGCATGCCGGATCAGGCCTTCGGTCAGCGACTCGGCGAAGTCGCGCAGCGCGCCCTGGTCGGTCAGCACCCGGTGCCCGCGGTGCAGCTCGATCCCGGCCGACAGCGTCCACGGGCCCGCCGCCTGCACCTTCACCGCGCGCGGCGCGCCCGCTTCGGACGCCGCCTGCTCGACGGCATCCAGGTCCCAGCGCAGCAGGTCGACGGCGCGGCGCTGGTCCCGGCCGGGCCGGGAGGCGACCCGGTAGCCGGAGGGCACCACTTCGACGGCGAGGTCGACCAGCAGGCCGGCGGTGCGGCCGAGGATGTCGGCACCGACCCCGCGTCCCGGCAACTCCGGGAAGGGCATCAGGCCCGGCAGCTCGCCGACGACCGTGCGCGCCACCTCGACCGGATCGGACCCGGGCATCGAGCCGATGGCGGTGGCGATCCCGGGACCCCAAGCTGCGTCACTCACCCCGCCATTATCGACGGGCCCCCGGCATCCGCCCGACCGGCCACCCGCGCCCAGTGCCGCTGCGCACGCCCAGGCCCACGAGCACCTTCCGGCGCAGTCGCCCGCTGGTCACCGGCCGTGCGTGTTTTCTGCTGCTATAGCGACACAAAGCACGCACGGCCCCTAGCCTGCGGAAACGTCTCTCCGTGCCCGGGTCAGCCGGTGAACTTGTCGCGGAGGACGCGCTTGAGGAGCTTGCCCGAGCTGTTGCGCGGCAGATCGTCGACGAAGCGGATCTCCTTCGGCACCTTGAAACCGGCCAGCCCGCCGCGCGCGTGCTCCAGCAGTTCCGCCTCCGACACATCGGCCTTGGCGACCACCACGGCCGCGATGCGCTCGATCCACTTCGGGTCGGGCACCGCGATCACCGCCACCTCGGCCACCGCCGGGTGGGTGTACAGCGCGTCCTCCACCTCGCGGGAGGCGACCAGCACTCCGCCGGTGTTGATCACGTCCTTGATCCGGTCGACGACGAAGCAGTAGCCCGCCGAGTCGCGCCGCACGAGGTCGCCGGAGTGGAACCAGCCGCCGCGGAACGCCTCGGCGGTCTCCTCGGGCTTGTTCCAGTACCCGGTGCACAGCTGCGGCGACCGGTAGACGATCTCGCCCAGCTCCCCCGGCGCGACCTCGTCGCCCTGCTCGTCGACGACCTTCGCTTCCACGAAGAGCACCGGCCGGCCGGCGGAATCCGGCCGCTCGTCGTGTTCCTCGGGCCGCAGCACCGTCGCGAGTGGAGCGATCTCGGATTGCCCGAAGCAGTTGTAGAAACCGAGCTCCGGCAGTCGTTCCCGCAGCCGCTGCAGCACCGGTCCGGGCATGATCGAGGCGCCGTAGTAGGCCTTGCGCAGGGTCGTCAGGTCGCGGGTGGCGAACTCGGCGTGGTTGGCGAGTGCCACCCAAACCGTTGGCGCGGCGAAGAACGAGCTGATCCCCTCGTCCTCGATCCGCCGCAGCGCGTCGCCCGGATCGGGCGCCTCCACCAGCCGGTTGGTGGACCCGATCATCAGCTGCGGCAGCAGGAACACGTGCATCTGCGCCGAGTGGTACAGCGGCATCACGTGCAGCGGCCGGTCGTCCTCGCGGAAGTCCAGCGCCACCACGCAGGACACGTACTCGTGCAGCAGCGCGCGATGCGTCATCATCGCGCCCTTGGGCTGCGAGGTCGTGCCCGAGGTGTAGAGCAGCTGGACCAGTGCGTCATCGGCGACGGCGACTTCCAGCTCCGGCACCGGGCCGTCGATGCACTGCGCCAGCAGCGAATCCGGGCTGTCCCGCAACGGGATCACGCGCTGGACCGACGTCTGCGGGCGGACTTCGCCGAGCCGGTCCGCGAGGGCGGGGTCCACCAGTGCGGTGCTGCTGCCGGACTGCTGCAGCAGGTAGGCGAGTTCGCCGGAGGTCAGGTTGTAGTTGATCGGCACGTGCACCAGGCCGGCGCGGGCGCAGGCGAGGAATCCGATCAGGTAGGCGTCGGAGTTCTTGCCGTAGGCCGCGATCCGGTCGCCTTGGCGCGCACCGGCGGCCAGCAGCGCGGCGGCGGCGCGGGTGACGGCGGCGTCTAGCTCGGCATAGGTCCAGGCCCGCTCCTGCCCCGCACCGTCGACGAAGCGCAGCGCCTCGCGATCCGGGACTCGCGCGGCGCTGCGCCGCAAGACGTCTGCGACCGTGCTGGCACGAAGATCGAGCACAGGACCTCCCCGTTCGCGGCGTGATGCCAGACACTAACCGCGAAACCGGTCCCGCACTAGACCGTCAACGACGCCACAACTCGCGCGGCCGACAAGCTCACGAGCCCAGCGCCGCGACGGCCGCTTCCAGCGCGGCGTCGCGGAATTCCTCCACCGGCCCGTCGGTGGTCGCGCAGTCCTGCAGGCCACCGATCGCGACGGTCGCCCGGGCGATCCGGGCCGGCGACGCGCCGGGACCGACCAGCAGGGCGTAGGTCCGTTCGCGCCAGGCGAGCATCTGCCGCATCAGGTCGAGCTGCGCCAGCGCCGAAACATCCCGCAGGACCATCTCGAACACCTGCCGGTACCGCAGGACCACGTCGAAGTAGTCGGCGAGGAACTGCCGCGCGTCGACGTCGGCGGCCGCTTCGCGGTCGGCCAGCAGGTCCTCGACCTCGTCGACGAACGGCTGGACGATGCCGCGCACCAGGTCCGCTTTGGACGGGAAGTGGTAGTACAGCGCGGCTTTGGTGATGCCGAGCCGCTCGGCGACCTCCCGCAGGCTGGTCTTCTCGAACCCCTGGCGGGCGAACAGCTCCGCGGCGACCGCGCGGATCTCGGTGCGGGTGTCGACCCGTGTCCTCGGCATCGGCGTCCTCCTCCCGGCAGATCCTACTACTTGCCGACCGGTAATTTACTTGCCGACCGGTAAGTAGACGCGCTAGCTTGGGGCACATGGACATCCTGATCTCCGGCGCCGGCATCGCCGGGCCGGCACTCGCGTTCTGGCTGCGCAAGTACGGTTTCAACCCGACCGTGGTGGAGCGCGCACCCGCGATCCGCCACGGCGGCTACGCCATCGACGTCCGCGGAGCAGCGGTCGAGGTCGCCGAGCGGATGGGCGTCCTCGCGGACCTGCAAGAAGCCCGCACCGACAACCGCGGCATGACCGTCGTCGACAGCGCGCGCCGACCGCTGGTCGAGGTGCGCATGGACCAGCTGATGGGCGACGACGGCGGCGACATCGAGCTCATGCGCGGCACGCTCAGCCGGATCCTCTACGAGCGCACCGACGACACCGAATACCTGTTGGGCGACTCCATCACCGCCATCGAGCAGCGCGCCGATTCGGTCCGCGTGACGTTCGAGCATCACTCGCCGCGCGAATTCGACCTCGTGGTCGGCGCCGACGGGATGCACTCCACCGTCCGGCAGCTCGCGTTCGGCCCGGAAACCGGCTTCCGCCGCTACCTCGGCTACCACATCTCGATCTTCAGCGTCGAAAACTTCCTGGGCCTGGACCGCTGGACCGAGGTCTACAACACGCCGGGCAGGCTGGCCGGGCTGTACCGGGCGCGCACCGACGCCGGGGCGAAGGCGATCCTCGGCTTCAAGTCGCCGGAACTGCGCTTCGACCCCCGCGACCCGAAGACCCAGATCGCGTTGCTGGACAAGGCCTTCACCGACGGCTGGGAAGTTCCGCGGCTGCTCGAAGAGGCCCGCCGGGCACCGGACTTCTACTTCGACTCGATCTCCCAGATCCACCTCGACAGCTGGGCACGAGGCCGGGTGGTGCTGCTCGGCGACGCGGGCTACTGCCCGTCGCCGCTGTCCGGCCAGGGCTCCAGCCTCGCGCTGGTCGGCGCCTACGTGCTGGCCGGCGAACTGCTCGCGGCCGACGGCGACCACCGGACCGCATTCCGCCGCTACGAAGAGGAAATGCGCAACTTCGTGACGCAGAACCAGAACGTGGCGACGGAAGGCGCGAAGGCGCTGATCCCGAAGACGGCCACCGGACTGTGGCTGCGCAACCAGATGTTCCGCCTGATGAGCCACTTCCCGCAGCTGAACAGCATGTCCAAGGGAATCCAGAACGCGGCCAACGCGATCAACCTCCGCGACTACGCACCGGCCCCGTGAACAGCGACATTTACCGGAGCGCCCGGGGACGAGACGCCATTGCGCGGTGGTGCACCGAACGGCTCGACGCATGGCCGGTGCCGCACCAACGCCTGATGATCACCGCCGGCGGTGTCGCCACCCACGCGGTCGTGGCCGGCGGAGGTCCGCGAACCGTGGTGTTCGTGCCCGGGACGAACTTCAGCGCGGCCAGCTGCCTGCCGCTGGCCACCGCGCTGGCCGCGCAGTCCCGGGTGGTGCTGCCGGACGTTCCCGGCCAGCCCGGCCTCAGCAGCCCGCTGCGGGCCCCCGCAGGACGGCGCCTGGCCTGGTACGGACGATGGCTGACCGACTTGATCGCCCGGACCGCCGAAGGCCCGGCCGTGCTCGTCGGCCACTCCCTGGGCGCGGCGATCGCGCTGTCCAGCGACTCGCCCCTGGTCGTCCGGCAGGTCCTCGTGTCACCCGGAGGTCTGGTGCGGGCGCGAACCGGGCCCGGCGTCCTCGTTCCAGCCACGTCGTGGCTCCTCCGCCGCAGCCCGGCGGCCAGCGCGCGCCTGCTCGAAACCATGCACGCTCCGGAGAACCGCCCGCGCCGGGAACTGGTCGACTGGATGACGCTGATCGCCCGCCACGTCCGGTCGAGCTTGGATCCCGGCCACGCCGTGGTCGCGGATCGCCATGTGAGCCGAGCAGTCGTTTCCGGAGAGCACGACAGGTACTTCCCGCCCCGAGCACTGGCGCCCGCGGTCCAGCGCTCACTCGGACTGGAGCTCGGCGTGATCCAGTCCGCCGGGCACTTGAGCATCGACGAACAACCGGACCGGATCGCCTCGCTCGCCAACTCGTGAGCGAACATTCCGGTTCTTACCGGGATATTCACTCACGAGCACGTCAGCGGGTGGCGGAGATGATGGCGCTGCCGAGGACGAGGTCGCCCGCCGCGTCCGGGCGGTACAAGACGATCGCCTGCCCCGGCGCCACGCCGCGCAGCGGCTGGCGGAGCTGGACGCGGATGCCGTCCTCGTCGGCCTCGGCGACCGCCTCGGCCGTACCGCCGTGGGCGCGCACCTGGATCACGCACTCCGTGGGCCCGTCCAGCGGCCGCTCGGACGGCCAGATCGGCCGCTTCGCGTCGATCTCGGTGACCGACAGCCGGTCCGCCGAGCCCACCTTGACGGTTCCCGACACCGGCTCCAGGGAGAGCACGTAGCGCGGCCTGCCGTCCGCCGCCGGCGCGTCGATGCCGAGGCCCTTGCGCTGGCCCACCGTGAACCCGTGCACCCCGGTGTGCTCGCCGAGCACCGCGCCGGTGTCGGCGTCGACCAGCTTGCCCGGCGCCTGGCCGAGCTTGTTCTCCAGGAACTTCTTGGTGTCGCCGTCCGGGATGAAGCAGATGTCGTGGCTGTCCGGCTTCTTGGCCACCGCCAGGTCCTGCTCGGCGGCCTCGACCCGCACCTCGGACTTCAGCGAGTCGCCGAGCGGGAACATCGAGTGCCGCAGCTGCTCGGCGGTCAGCGAAGCCAGCACGTAGGACTGGTCCTTGCCGTCGTCCCTGCTGCGCCGCAGTTCCGGCACGTCGTCCACGATGGACAGCCGGGCGTAGTGGCCGGTGCAGACCGCGTCGAAGCCCAGCGCCATCGCCTTGTCCAGCAACGCCTCAAACTTGATCTTCTCGTTGCAGGTCAGGCACGGGTTCGGGGTGCGGCCCGCGGCGTACTCGCCGACGAAGGTCTCGATGACCTCCTCGGTGAACCGCTCCGCGAAGTCCCACACGTAGAACGGGATGCCCAGCAGGTCCGCGGCGCGGCGCGCGTCCCGGGAGTCCTCGATGGTGCAGCACCCGCGGGCGCCGGTGCGCAGCGTGCCGGGCTTCGCCGACAGCGCCAGGTGCACGCCGACCACGTCGTGGCCCGCGGCGACCGCCCGGGCGGCTGCGACGGCGGAATCCACCCCGCCGCTCATGGCTGCCAGTACTCGCACGCCTCACACCTCCGTGGCGGTGCTCGTCGGCCCCGCCGAAGATCGGCGCAACCCGGCCAGACCGGCGCTACGCGCTCGTTGCACCACCGGCCCGATGGCCTCGGTGAGTGCCTGTACATCGGCCGCGGTCGAGGTGTGCCCCAGCGAGAAGCGCAGCGACCCGCGCGCGGCCTTCGGGTCCGCCCCCATCGCCAGCAGCACGTGGCTGGGCTCCGAGACCCCCGCGGTGCAGGCGGAGCCGGTGGAGCACTCGATCCCCTTGGCGTCCAGCAACATCAACAGGCTGTCGCCTTCGCAGCCGGGGAACGTGAAGTGCGCGTTGCCGGGCAGCCGCGACGGCCCGCCGCCCAAGACGTCGTGCCCCGGATCCCCGTTGAGCACCACGTCCGGCACCACGGCGCGCACTCCGGCGACCAGCTCGTCGCGCAGCTTGATCAGCTGCGGCGCATGCGATTCGCGAGCGTCGACCGCCTCGCGCACGGCCGACGCCAAGCCCAGCACGCCGGGCGTGTCCAGGGTGCCGGACCGCACCTCGCGCTCCTGGCCGCCGCCGTGCAGCACCGGGGTGCACTTGACGTCCCGCGACAGCAGCAGCACGCCGACCCCGTACGGTCCGCCGACCTTGTGCCCGGTCATGGTCAGCGCCGCCACGCCGGAGGCCGCGAAGTCCACCGGCAGCGTCTCGACCGCCTGCACCGCATCGGTGTGCAGCGGCACCCCGTAGCGGTCGGCGATCGCGGCCAGCTCCGAGATCTCGTTGACGGTGCCGACCTCGTTGTTGGCCCACATGACGGTGGCCACGGCCACGTCGTCCGGGTTCTCGGCGAGGGCCGCCTCGAACACCTCCGGGCGCACCCTGCCGTGCGAGTCGGCTGCCAGCCAGGTCACCTCGGCGCCCTCGTGCTCGGCCAGCCATTCGACGGCGTCCAGCACCGCGTGGTGCTCGACGGTCGAGGCCAGCACGCGCCGCCGGGCCGGGTCCGCGGCCCGCCGCGCCCAGAAGATCCCCTTGACCGCCAGGTTGTCGCTCTCGGTGCCGCCCGCGGTGAACAGCACCTCCGACGGCCGCGCGCCCAGCGCATCGGCGATGTCCTCGCGCGACTCCTCCACCGCACGGCGCGCCCGGCGACCCGAGGTGTGCAGGGACGAGGCGTTGCCGATCCTGGTCAACGCCTCGCTCATCGCTGCGACCGCCCCAGGCCGCATCGGTGTCGTGGCTGCGTGGTCGAGGTAAGTCATCGCGCTGTCCAGGGTAATGCAGGGCGAACCCGAGCCCGCCTCGCGGTCCGGCGGAAGGCGCAGGTCAGGACGTTTGGCCGCGGGCCGAACGGACGAGCAGCAGGGCCCCCAGCACGGCGCCCACCACCAGCACCAGATCCAGCGGCACGACGCCGCTGGTCGGCGCGGTCGCGGTGGCCAGCGCACCGACCACGACACCGCCCAGGCCCACCAGCGACGCCTGCCCCAGCATGTCGGAGATCTGCAGCGCCGCCGAGTTGAACCCGCGCTCGCCCTCCGGCGACAGCGCGAGCACCCGCACCGCGGTGCTTGCCACCGCGATGCCCATCCCGCCGCCGGCGATGAACCAGAAGGCGAACAGCAGCCAGTGCGGTCCCCACGCGGGCAAGGTCAGCACGAGCCCGGCGATCCCGAAGCCGACCAGCAGGAATCCGGCCGCGACCACGTACTCCCGACGCAAGTTCCGCTGCCTGCTCTGCCACAGGGCACCGACGGTCCAGCCGAGCGACCCGACGGTCAGCGGCAATCCCGCGGTGGTCGGCGAATAGTGGTGCACCACGGACAGCGCCAGCGGCACGAACGCCTGGGCGGTGAAGAACAACCCGGCGAGGAACCCGCGCGACAGCACCATCACCGGAAGCCCGGGCCGGGCGAGGAGCGTGCCCTTTGGCAGCAGCAGGCGGATCGACGGCGCCACCACCACGATCCCGGCCAGGCCAACGAACAACGACGGCAGCGAGGGGTTCTGCACGGCGAAGTTCAACGCCACCACACCGGCCGCGGCGCCCACCGCCGCAAGCGGCAGCCCGCGCCGCTGCGGCGACGGTTCGCCCGGGCGGGCACCGAAGCGCCGCACCGTCGGGACCAGCAAGAGCGTGCCGATGCACACCAGCGGAGCGAGGCCGAGGAACACCCAACGCCAGCTCGCGTGCTCGGTGAGGAATCCCGCGATCAACGGCCCCACCAGCGCGGGCACCACCCACGCCGACGACAGCGCGCCGAACGCCGCAGGCCGGTCCTCCTCGGGGAAGACCCTGCCGATCATCACGTAGAGCGCGACGATCTGCACCCCACCGCCGAGGCCCTGCAGCACCCGCGCGACCAGCAGGACCAGGATGTTCGGCGCAGCGGCGGCGACGACCAGCCCGACCGCGAACGTCGGCAGGGCGAGCAGCAGCGGAAGCGCCGGCCCACGCCGGTCCGACTGGCTCCCGCCGATCACCGTGCCGATGGCAGCGGCCGCCAGGAAGACCGTGAACGGCCAGGAATACCAGTGCTGCGCATCGAGCTCGGCGACGATCGTGGGCAACGCGGTGCCCAGCCCCATGGCTTCGAAGGCGACCAGGGTGATGACCAGAACCAGTCCGGCGGTGAAGGTCCGTCGTTGGGGATTCCACAGGGCGCTCTGGGACTTCTCGACAGTGGCCACCCGGCTAGCCTGCAACCTCCACCCCGGTCGAGGTCCAGCCTTTGCCGCCAAAGCGGCGATTTCCACACTCGTTCTGCGTAAGCGGATCAAGAGCCGTGCGTGCTTTCGGGTTTTCAATATAAAAAAGAACAAAACCGAAATGTACAGAGCGGAAGAGCCTAGAGTAGGAAAAGAGAGTTAAGGGAAAAGAGTAG
>NZ_JBSGJZ010000034.1:43005-87489 GCF_053605825.1 Saccharopolyspora sp. NPDC003752
TTGTCCCCTCTTTGCCCCCCTCCGGGCTTTTTCCCCCCCTGTTTTTGCTTCTGGTCATCAGGCCGGGGGGTTGTTGTGGGGCCCCCGCCCACCAAACCCCCCGCACGGGGTGGTCAGGCGGCGATGCGCTGGGCGGCGCGGTGCTCCGCCGGCACCTGGTGGCCCGGGGCGGAACCGGTGGCCGCGGCGATCGCCTCCTGCGCCTGCCTGGCCAGCTCGCGGCGGTCGGTGCCGACCAGCTCGGGCAGCACCACCAGCTCCACGACCAGGTCCCGCATCCTCGCCACCGCGAGGACCGAATCGACCAGGGTGGCATCGCCCAGGAAAGCCGCCGCGGTGGTCGGTTCCCCGGCGGCGGTCCGGAACCGCAGCGCAACCGGCTGCATCCGCACGCCCGCGTCGATGGCGGCCTGGAAGACGGCGGGCCGGAACCGCCCGGAAGCCCGCCCGCACCAGGTCGTCCCTTCCGGGAAGGCCCCGATCACGGCCCCGGCGCGCAACTCATCGGCGATGGTCCGGACCGCACCGGGCAACGCCGAGAGCCGGTCGCGATCGATGTACACGGTGCCCACCCGGCCGGCGAGCGGTCCCAGGAACGGCCACGACCGGACCTCGACCTTGGCCAGCATCCGCATCGGGTGAAGCGCCTGGAGCGCGACGACGTCCAGCCAGGAGACGTGGTTGCTGACGACCAGCGCACCGCCCGGCGGGATCCGCTCCCCGAACACGAGACCGATCCCCAAGGTGCGCAACAACATCCGGAACCACAACGCCAGCGCCCGATCGCGCCACGCCGCCCGCAACACCGAGAGCGCCAGCGCGAGGAAGCACCCGACCAGCAGCAACCCGGCGGTCCCGCCCAGCCGCAGCACCACCCGGGGCAGCCCGACCTCGGCCTGCTTGTCCCGTGGCGGAAGGCAACCCGGCCCGCACGGCGAGGCGGGCATCCACTGGCTCATGCCGATTCGCCCAGGAAGAACCGCAGGTAGCGCTGGTCGGCGCGCTTGAGGTCCAGGAGCACGAAGTAGTCGGCCACCCCGAAGTCCGGATCGTGCGCCGGGCGGCCGCACACCTGAGCGCCCAGCCGCAGGTAACCCTTGAGCAGCGGCGGCAGCGGCGCGCGCCCGGTGACCTCGAAGGGCTCCCAAGGCCGGTAGGGGTGCACGCGCTGGTCCTCCGGCGCGTAGTGCTTCGCCGACACCGCGTTCCAGACGTGCGAGGCCTGAACGCCCCCGTCGTCCAGCGCCACCGACGCGCAGCCGGCGAGCATCGTGTGGCCGTGCAACAGCATGTACCGCGCGATCCCCGTCCACACGAGGCTGACGACGGCGCCGTTGCGGTGGTCCGGGTGGACGCACGACCGGCCGGTCTCCACCAGCGAGGGGCGCAGCTCGTCGAGCGCGGAGAGGTCGAATTCGGTTTCCGAATACAGCATTCCGGCTGCCTTCGCCCGATCCGGCGGCAGCATCCGGTAGGTCCCGACCACCGCGCCGGAACGGTCGTCCCGGACGATCAGGTGGTCGCAGTGCTCGTCGAAGGAATCCCGGTCGACGCCGAACTCGCGACCGGTGACCGTGGCCCCCATCTCCTCGGCGAACACCTGGTAGCGCAGGCGTTGCGCGGCGTGCACTTCATCGGAGTCTCTGGCGACCAGCAGCGAGTAGTGGGCGTCGGCCGCCGCACTCGGTGCGGCGCTGGCCAGCAGCTGCGTCTCGGACATGCCGCAGGTGTATCGCCGCGCGGCGAACGCCCAACACACCAGTCGATGACACGGAGCAGGAACTTTCGGTGAATCCCAGGTGCGACGCCGGACCATTGCCCCGAACGGCCTCCTGAAACCCCGCCCGAACAGCAGATATTCGACGGCGTCACCCCGAGGAGCCGGACCCGGCGCGAGCGTCGGCTCCTCGGGACGGGCTTACGCGCCGACCAGCGGGATCACTCGCTCGATGATCGACGAAGGGCTGGGCTGGGTGGCCATCTCCTCCCTCACCTCGCGCGCCGCCGCGCGGAACGCGGGCTCGGTGAGCAGCCGCTCGGTCATCGCCCGCACCGTGTCGACGTCCACAGTGGCCGGATCGTGGGAGAGCCCCACGCCCCGGGCCACCACGCGCTCCGCGGACATCGGGTTGTCCGCGAAAGCGGGCAGGACCAGCTGCGGAACGCCGTAGTGCAGCGGCGCGGCCGTGGTGCCGGAGCCGCCGTGGTGCACCATCAGCGAAGCGGTCGGCAAGAACGTCGACAGCGGCAGGAAGCCGGCGGAGCGCACGTTCTCTGGCAGCGTCCCGAGATCGGCGAGATCCGCCTTGCCCGCGGCCAGCACCACCTCCACGTCCATCCCGCCGAGCGCCTCGATCACGGCCGAGAGGTTGCTGGTGCCGCTCATGACCGGCACCACGGTACCGAGGGTGACGCCGACCCGCGGCCGCTCCGGCCGCCGCAACGCCCACTCGGGAACCACGACCCCGCCGTTGAACGGCACGAACCGCATCGACCACCACGGGATGCCGTCCAGCGGATCGGGCTCGTCCGCGACGAGCCCGCCCATGCTGGGCGCGCGCGGATCGATCCGCGCGATCACCCGCGGCGGACCGCCGGGAATGCCGAGCTTGTCCCGCAGGGCAAGGGTGACGTCGTCATCGTCGTAGAGGTTGCGCCCGTTGCGGAACTCCGGGTCCCGCGACGACCAGGAAATCCGGTTGCCGACCTCCAGCACCGGCACCCCGAGCGCGGCAGCGGCCAACCGCCCGGCCGCGTGATCGGTGGTGTGCACGACGAGGTCCGCGCCGAACGCCCGGCCCGCGTCGATGGTGCCTTCGGTCATGGTCAAGGTGAACAGCCCGAACGGATTGCCCGACTGGGACACCTTCTCGTAGGCCTCGGACAACCCCGTGGCAGCGGCCACCCGCTGGACCTCGGGCGAATCCCCTTCCGACGTGATCCCGCGCAGCAACGCGTCCCACACGTCGTGCTCCGGGAAGACGTCCACGACGGGAAGCCCGGCCCGCGCAACGACATCGGGCATTTCGGCAGTGGTGGCGACCAGCACTTCATGGCCGGCGATCCGAGCGGCCCAGATCAACGGGACGATCGGCAGCATAAGCCCATAACCGGGCCCGGCGGTGAACAGTATTCGCACGCCCGCCGAGCATGCCACTCCCCACCAACCCCCGCACCCGATTTTCGAACCAGGGGAACCTTCCTGCCACAGACGACACCGAATGCGAGCAAGGGAACCTTCCTGCCACAGGCGCGAGAGCAAGGGAACTTCCCTGTCATCCGCCGCCCCTGGAACGCGGAGCAAGGGAACCTTCCTGCCATTCCCGAGCGCCCGGGCGCGAGCATGGGAACCTTCCTGTCACCTACCGCCGGACCGGCGCAACGGCGCCGACGATTAGATTCCGGGGTATGCAGCGAACGACGGACCACGTCGACCTCTACACCGACGGCGCATGCAGCGGAAATCCCGGCCCGGGCGGCTGGGGCGTCGTGCTGCGGTACGGCGACCACGAGCGGGAGCTCTACGGCAAGGACGCGGCGACGACGAACAACAAGATGGAGCTGATGGCGGTCATCGAGGGCCTGGCCGCGCTGACCCGGCCGATGCCCGCCGTGCGCATCTTCACGGACAGCACGTACGTGCTCAAGGGCATCACGCAGTGGGTGCACGGCTGGAAGCGCAACGGCTGGTTGACGTCGGCCAAGCAGCCGGTCAAGAACGCCGATCTGTGGCAGCGCCTGGACGCGGAATGCGCGCGCCACGGCGACGTGCAGTGGGAGTGGGTCAAGGGGCACAACGGCCACCCGGAGAACGAACGCGCCGACCGGCTCGCCTGCCAGGGCCGCGACGAAGCTCGCGCGGGCTGACGCGCAGAAGGCGGGCCGCACATGGGTGCGGCCCGCCTTCTGCGTCAGATCAGCTCGGGGATCAGCCCTTGCGCTTGGTGATCTCCTCGGTGAGCTGCGGGGCGACCTTGAACAGGTCACCCACGACGCCGAAGTCGGCGATCTCGAAGATCGGGGCTTCGGGGTCCTTGTTCACCGCGACGATCGTCTTCGACGTCTGCATACCGGCCCGGTGCTGGATCGCGCCGGAGATACCGAGGGCGATGTACAGCTGCGGCGACACGGTCTTACCGGTCTGGCCGACCTGGAACTGGTGCGGGTAGTAACCGGAGTCCACCGCCGCGCGCGAGGCACCCACCGCGGCACCCAGGCTGTCGGCGAGCTTCTCCACGACATCGAAGGACTCCGCCGAACCGACACCACGACCACCGGAGACCACGATGCTGGCCTCGGTGAGTTCGGGGCGGTCGCCGGCCTCGGCGGGCTGCCGGCCGGTGATCTTCGCGCCCGAGGAGGCCGGAACCTCCACGGACTCCACCGCCGCGGCACCCGCGGCCTGCTCGGGCTCGATCGCGCCCGGCAGCACGGTGATCACCGGCGTGCCCTTGGTGACCTTGGCCTTGGCGTCGTAGGTGCCACCGAACAGCGAGTGCGACGCCACGCCCTCGCCGTCGAGGTCCACGACCTCCGACAGCAGACCGGAACCGATGCGGATCGCCAGCCGGCCGGCGATCTCCTTGCCGTCGATCGACGCCGGTACCAGCACCGCCGCCGGCGACACGCTGCCCACCAGCGCGGCGAGCACGTCGACCTGCGGGGTCACCAGGAACTGCGCGGCCTCCGCCGATTCCGCGGCGTAGACCTTCGCCGCACCGTAGGCGGCCAGCGCATCGGTGAGCTTCCCAGCGGTACCCGGCTCGCCGACCACCACCGCCGACGGCTCGCCCAGCCGGCGCGCCGCGGTCAGCAGCTCGTGCGTGACCTTCTTGACCTCGCCGTCCACGTGATCGACGAGGACCAGAACCTCAGCCATGAATCAATGCCTCCTCGAAAACCCGTGAACGACTCAGAGCAGCTTCTCGCCGGCCAGGAACTCCGCGACGGCCACGCCGCCCTCGCCCTCGTCGGTGACCTTCACGCCACCGGACTTCGGCGGCTTCGGCGCGGACTCCACCACGGCCGACCCGGCACTGGCCAGGCCCACCTCGCCCGCGTCGATCCCCGCATCCGCCAGCGACAACACGGCGACCGGCTTCTTCTTCGCGGCCATGATGCCCTTGAACGACGGGTACCGCGGCTCGTTGATCTTCTCCGTCACGCTGACGACCGCCGGCAACGCGGCCTCGACGTTCAGGATCCCCGCGTCGGTCTCCCGCTCGATCGACACGCTCGAACCATCGGTGACGACCTTGCGCGCGAAGGTCAGCTGCGGCCAGCCCAGCACCTCGGCCACCATCGCCGGCACCGCACCCGTGCGACCGTCCGTGGCCTCGTTACCGGCGATCACCAGATCCACACCCTCAACGGTGCCGATCACCTTCGCCAACGCCCGCGCGGTCGACGGCGCGTCCGTGCCGTGCAACGCCTCATCAGAGAGGTGCACCGCCTTGTCCGCACCCATCGACAACGCCTTGCGAATCGCATCCGTAGCGCGATCCGGGCCCATGCAGACGACGGTCACTTCGCCGCCCTGAGCCTCCTTGATCAACAGCGCTTCCTCCACCGCGCGCTCGTTGATCTCATCCAACACCGCATCGGCCGACTCGCGATCCAACGTGTGATCCGCCGCAGACAGCTTCCGCTCGGAATACGTGTCGGGCACCTGCTTGACCAGGACGACGATGTTCATGGGCCCTCTTCGACCTCCTGCGGACAGACGACGCTCGCTGGTCCTCCAGCGGCTTTGCTTGTGGACCCGGCGCTGTTTTGTCCGGGTAGGTTGACCTTGCCACGTCCCTGTTCGAAAAGCACAGTGACGCCAACCACCCGGAATGTTACTAGCCGGTAGCACCGGTGCAACCAGGCCCCTGGAGTGACGGTACTCACCTCGCCGTACCTCAGAACGCCGGGTGCCGGTGACGGTATTTCCGCCGGGGCACGCACGCCGACCGGCTACCAATTAGTAGCCTGGCCCGCATGAGGCAACGCGTCGCCATCGTGACCGACTCGACGGCTTCCATACCGCACGACGTCGCCGAACAGCTGGGCATCTCCATCGTCCAGCTGGAACTCAAGGTCGGCGACGAGTACAACGACGAGCGCCGGGTGCCGCACTCGACGCTGGCCCAGGCGATGCGCGACGGAATCCCGGTGGCGACCGGCGAACCGCCACCGCCGGCCTTCTTCTGGAACTACACGGACGCCGCGTCCTCCGGCGCCGAGGCGATCATCTCCATCCACATCTCCGAAGGACTGTCCCGGACCTGCCAGTCGGCCCGCGCCGCCGCGGCGGAGATCGGCATCCCGGTCTACGTGGTCGACTCCCGGCTGGTCGGACTCGGCCTCGGCTTCCCGGTGATGGCCGCGGCCGAAGCCGCCATCTCCGGCGCGACCCCGCAGGGCGTGATGAGCGTGCTGGACCGGCGCCTGCGCACCACGACGCAGCTGCTCTACGTGGACACCCTGGAATACCTGCAGCGCGGCGGCCGGATCGGGCGCGCGCAGGCCTGGCTCGGCCAGACCCTGTCGATCAAGCCGGTGCTCGTCCTCAAGGAGGGCATCATCGACCAGCTGACGAAGGGCATCGGGCCGGACCGGGCGCTCAAGAAGGCGGTCGCGAACGCGGTCCAGCGAGCCGGCAGCGGACCGGTCGACGTCGGCGTCGAGCACTTCCAGTTCGCCGACCGAGCTCAGCGCGTGCTGGACGACCTGCGGTCCCAGCTGCCCCAGATCCGCCGCGTCACCTTGGAGGAGACGAGCGCGGTCCTGGGCGCCCACGCGGGGCCGGGCGCATTGGGCGTGACCGTCTCTCCCGCTACCTGAGCGGCACGGCAGCGCTCCGCCGCGTTCGCCGCCGAGTTCGCGGCGGACGCGGATCTTCCCCATTCCCAACGGGTTTTCCGGCTGCGGCCGCGCACGAGAAGCCGAAACCGCGATCTCGCAGCGGGTTCCACCCCGTCGAGTGATGCGAACGACAGTTCGAGCGCGAATACTCGATGTTGGGCGGCCTGAGGCGCCTTCTCCGAAACTCCGTTCCTGCAAAGCCTTCGCCGAACACGACTTCGCAAAGCACCCGGCTTGCGGGCACACGGCGGCGGCCTTTGCAGGCGCATGACCTTGCAGAGCACGGTTTTTCGGGGATCACGGCCGTTCGAGCACGCAATTCCCGATGAATCACGCGAGCTCGAAAACGGTCGCGCCTCGGATGCACCGAACCAGGCCGACCGGTCGCGGTGCCCACCCGACGCACCAGTTCGCACCCCGGAGGGAACAGCCATGCACGTCACGGCCGTGCTCAAGCACTTGCCCGGCTCGCCGGCAGTCGCGGCGAGCGCCGGATCAGCGCTCCAACTTGTCCATCGCGCGGTGGATGCGCTTCACCGACACCGGCTGCGACGTGCCGAGCGTCTGCGCGAAGAGGCTCACCCGCAGCTCCTCGATCAGCCACCCGATCTGCCGCAGGGATTCGCCCGGGGCGCGCCCCGGCGGAAGGTCCGCCAGCATGTCCCGGTAGCGCTGCTCGACCTCGTCCACCTGCTGCATCCAGTCCCGGTCGCGCTGCGGATGGTGCTGCAGCTTGTCCAGCCGCTGCTCGATCCCGCGCAGGTAGCGCGTCAGATCGGACAGCCGCGCGAAACCGGTCCCGGTCACGAAGCCGGGGTAGAGCAGCCCGCCCAACTGGTCCTGGATGTCGGCGAGCGCGGCGGGGTTCAGGTTCCGGGGCTGGTCGGCCAGCAGCGTCTCCACCCGCTGCGCCGCCATCAGCACCTGTTCCACTTTGGACACCGCGTCGACGGTGACCTCGCCCAGCCGTGCCCGGACCTTGGCCTGCAGGGAATCGTAGGCAGCCTGGTCCCACACCGGGCCGCCGTAATCCGCCATCAGCTTGTCGACGGCGCAGCTCACGCAGTCGTCGAGCACGGCGGCGAGGTCGCCGTACCGGCTGCTGCCCAGCACGAGCCGGGCGGTGCTGCTCATCCCGCGCTGGATAGACTTCACCGGCGACGGGAGGTTCAGCAGCAGCATTCGCCGGGTGCCGTCCCACAGCGCCTGCCGCTGCTCCTCCTCGGTGTCGAACATCCGCACCGCGACGCTGTCCTGCTCGTCCACCAGTGCCGGATACGCCTTCACCGCGTGGCCCGAGCGCTGCTGCTCGAAGGTGCGAGGCAACGAGCCGAAGCTCCAGGAGCGCAGCCCGCGCTGCTCGACGTCGTCGGCGGCGGCGGAGATCTCGGCGCGGAGCTTGGGTTTGAGCCGCTGCTTGAGCGACTCCAGGTCCTTGGACTCGGCGAGCTTGCGGCCCTTGCCGTCCACCACGCGGAAGGTCATCTTCAGGTGCTCCGGCACCCGCTCGAGGTCCCATTCGGAGCGCGACACGGCGACACCGGTCATGCCCTGGAGCTGTCGTTGCAGGGCGTCCAGCAGCGGGCCCTCCGGCGAGGGCATCCGGGACAGCGCAGCCTTGGCGAAGTCCGGAGCCGGGACGAAGTTCCGGCGCACGTTCTTCGGCAACGACTTCAGCAGGGCCGTCACGACTTCCTCGCGCAGGCCGGGGATCTGCCAGTCGAAACCATCCGGTTCGATCTGGTTGAGCACCGCCAGCGGGATGTGCACGGTCACGCCGTCCGCGTCAGCGCCGGGCTCGAACTGGTACGACAGCGGCAGCCGGTGCCCGCCCTGCGCCCAGAAGTCGGGGTAGTCCTGGTCGCTGACCGCCGCCGATTCCTGGTTGATCAACATCGACTTCTCGAAGTTGAGCAGGTCCGGCTGCTCCTGGCGGGCCTTCTTCCACCACGAGTCGAAGTGCCTGCCGGAGGCGACGTCGGCGCCGATGCGCTGGTCGTAGAACTCGAACAGCGTCTCGTCGTCGACCAGGATGTCGCGCCGCCGGGCCCGTTCCTCGAGGTCCTCGACCTCGTCGAGCATCGCCCGGTTCTCGTGGAAGAACGCGTGCCGGGTGTCCCAGTCGCCCTCCACGAGCGCGTGCCGGATGAACAGCTCCCGGCTCAGCCCCGGGTCGATGCGCCCGTAGTTGACCTTGCGGCCGACCACCAGAGGAACGCCGTAGAGCGTGACGCGCTCGACGGCGACCACCGCGGCGCGGTCCTTCTCCCAGTGCGGTTCGCTGTAGCTGCGCTTGACCAGGTGCTGCGCGAGCTGCTCCACCCAGTCCGGTTCGATGCGGGCGGCGATGCGCGCCCAGAGGCGGGAGGTCTCCACCAGCTCCGCCGCCATCACCCAGCGCGGCGGCTTCTTGAACAGCGACGAGCCGGGGAACACGGCGAACCTGGCGTTGCGCGCGCCCTGGTACTCGTTCGAACCGCGCCCGGGCTGCCCCGGCTTCTTCTCGGTCTTCTTCTCGACATCCTTGAGACCGATGTGCGACAGCAGGCCGGCCAGCACCGACTGGTGGATCCGCGACGCTTCGGCCTGCTCGTCGCCGAGCGTCATGCCCATCGACTTGACCATCTGCCGCAGCTGGCCGTAGAGGTCCTGCCACTCGCGGACCCGCAGGTAGTTGAGGAAGTCGGTCCGGCACAGCTTCCGGAACTGGTTGGAGGACAGTTCCTTCTGCTGGGTGCGCAGGTACCGCCACATGTTGAGGTAGGTGACGAAGTCGGACTCGGCGTCCTTGTCGACGAAGCGCGCGTGCTTCTGGTCGGCGGCCTGCTGCTTGTCCGCGGGTCGCTCGCGGGGGTCCTGGATGGACAGCGCGGCGGCGATCACCAGCATGTCGCGCACGCAGCCGTTGCGCTCCGCTTCGAGCACCATCCGCGCGATGCGCGGGTCGATCGGCAGCTGGGCGAGCTTGCGGCCGACCGGGGTCAGCCGCTTGTGCAGCTCGGTCTTCGACCGGTCCAGGGCACCGAGCTCGTGGAGCAGGTTGACGCCGTCGGTGATCTGGCGGCGGTCCGGCGGCTCCAGGAACGGGAACGACTCGATCTCGCCCAGCCCCAGCGAGGTCATCTGCAGGATGACCGAGGCCAGGTGGGTGCGCAGGATCTCCGGGTCGATGAACTCCGGGCGGGACTCGAAGTCCTCCTCGGAGTACAGCCGGACGCAGATGCCTTCGGAAACCCGGCCGCAGCGACCCTTGCGCTGGTTCGCCGAGGCCTGCGAGATCGGTTCGATGGGCAGCCGCTGCACCTTCGTCCGGAAGCTGTACCGGGAGATGCGCGCGGTGCCGGGGTCGATGACGTACTTGATGCCCGGCACCGTCAGCGAGGTCTCGGCCACGTTGGTGGACAGCACGATCCGGCGGCCGGAGTGCGGTTGGAACACGCGGTGCTGCTCGGCGGCCGTCAACCGCGCGTACAGGGGCAGCACCTCGGTGTTGCGCAGGTTCTGCTGCTTCAGCGCGTCGGTGGCGTCCCGGATCTCCCGCTCACCGCTGAGGAAGACCAGGATGTCGCCGGGCCCTTCCGCGCAGAGCTCGCCCACGGCGTCGCAGATGGCCTGCGTCTGGTCGCGGACGACGTCCTCGTTCTCGTCGGAGTCGTCCAGCAGCGGGCGGTACCGGACCTCGACGGGATAGGTGCGCCCGGAGACCTCGATCACCGGCGCGTCGTCGAAGTGCCGCGAGAAGCGCTCCGGGTCGATGGTGGCCGAGGTGATGATCACCTTCAGGTCGGGGCGGCGCGGCAGCAGCTGCTTGAGGTAGCCGAGGATGAAGTCGATGTTCAGGCTGCGCTCGTGCGCCTCGTCGATGATCAGCGTGTCGTAGCGCCGCAGCAGCCGGTCGTGCTGGATCTCGGCCAGCAGGATGCCGTCGGTCATCAGTTTGACCAGGGTGTCGGTGCCGGCCCGCTCGGTGAAGCGCACCTGGTAGCCGATGGCGTCGCCGAGCTCGGTGTCGAGTTCCTCGGCGACGCGTTCGGCGACGGTGCGGGCGGCCAGCCGCCGGGGCTGGGTGTGCCCGATCAGGCCCTGGATGCCGCGGCCCAGCTCCAGGCACATCTTCGGCAGCTGCGTCGTCTTCCCGGAACCGGTCTCACCTGCGACGATGACGACCTGGTTGTCGCGGATGGCCGCGAGCAGGTCGTCCCGGCGCTGGCTGACCGGCAGCGCCTCCGGATAGCTGATCTCGGGCACGTTCGCGCGGCGCTGCTCGATCCGCCGCTCCGCGGCCTCGATGTCGCCGGTGATCTCCGCGGTCACGGCCGCCAGGGCCTGCCGGTCGCGGATCTTGCGGGCGCCCTCGATGCGACGACGCAGCCGACGCTGGTCGTGCAGCATCAGCTCGGACAACCGTTCGCGCAGATCGACGAGCGGAGATTCAACAGACGACGTACCCATACTTCGCCCAAGCATAGAGAAGACGCCCCACCGACTGCCTCTGGTTTTCGGCACGCTCACAGCGCGCCCTCCCGGAGGGGGAAATCGAGTGACCTAGCGCACTCAGGTGCGCTCGGCGTGGCACAGGTACGCCATCGCGGTGTCGCCGACCCTGGTCAGCACCACGGTGGCTTCCTGCGAGCCCTTGAGCTTGAGGCGGCGGCGCAGCGCATCCGGATCCACGTCGACACCGCGGACCAGGATCTCCAGCCTGCCCACTTCGTGCCTGCGCAGCAGGGCGCGCAGCGACTTCTCGTTGTAACGGCAGTGCTCGAAGACCCGGAAGGCGCGGACGCCCGGGGGAGGCTCGTCGCCGGTCAGGTAGGCGATGTGCGGGTCGAGCTGGGCGAGCCCGTGCCGCGCGGCGTAGTGCCGGACGAGCCCGGCGCGCACCACGGCGCCGTCCGGGTCCACGATCCACTGCCGGACCTCGACTGCGGGGCAGTCGTCCGGCTCCGCGTCGGTGATCGCCCACCCGGTGCCGTCCGGCCGCAGCACCGTCGCCCGCCGCCGAACCTGCGGATCCGCCAGCCCGCCGAACCACAGCGCGGCCTCCCGAACCTGCCCGGCCAGCGACACCACCTCGGCCTCGGCGGCGTCCGGGACCGCTGCGAAATCCAGACCAGGGGCGCACTTCACCACGAGATCGCGGCCAGCGTAGACGTCGAGCAGGTCGTCCAGCGGCGGGACGAGATCCGCTGGGTTCCAGCGACGCCGGCCGGCGTCGTCCCGGCGCGCCGGGTCCGCGACAACGGCCGTGCCGCGGGTCACCGGGCGCAGTGCGTCGGCTTCCACGAGCGCCACCGACCGCTCGGAAACCGCGAGGTTGTGCTGGGCCATGGCCAACCGGACTCGATCGAGGTCGGAGCCCACGCAGCGACGAGCGACGGCGGCCAACGCGGCCAGATCCGCCCCGATGGAGCAAGTCACGTCGTGCACGTCGCGCCCGGCCAGCCGTTGCGCGCGATGCCGCGCCACCACGCTCGCCGTCGCCTGCTGCAGCGCCGGATCGGTGAACAACCAGCCGGCGGGGTCGTCCAATTTGGACTCCGCCTTGCGCCGCAGCACGGCCGTCTCCAACGCGGCCGCCGCGAACCGCTCGCCGACGAGCTTGCGAGCGGCGGCGACGTCGTTGAGCCGCGTCGAATTGGTCAGCGCGAGCCAGGAAAGCTCGGCGACGGCATCCCGTCCGGCCGCCGAGCGCAGGAACGCGACATCATCGAGATCGAAGCCGTACCCCACCAGAACTCCTCAACGCCGTCGCCGGAACCGCGCTCCGGCAACGGAAGCGCAGGGCGGACTGGTGGGGCGGGCTGTCACGATTCGTTCCGTCCGGGCCTAGTTCCCGGTGAACTCGGCCTTGCCGGGCCCGTTCTCGACGAACGAGCGCATGCCGATCTTCTGGTCCTCGGTGGCGAAGGTGCCCGCGAACAGGTGGGTCTCCAGCTTCAGCCCGGTGTCCAGGTCGACGTCCAGCCCGCCGTCGATCGCGGCCTTCGCCGCGGCCAGCGCACGGGCCGCGCCGCCGGTGAACTGCTCGGCCCAGCGGCGCGCCGCCGCGTACACCTCGTCGCGCGCGACGACCTCGTCGATCATGCCCAGCGAAAGCGCTTCCTGGGCGTCGACGAAACGTCCGGTGTAGATGATGTCCTTGGCCTTGCTGGGCCCGATCAGGCGAGCGAGCCGCTGCGTGCCGCCGGCGCCGGGGATGACGCCCAGCAGGATCTCCGGCTGGCCGACCTTGACGTTCTCCCCGGCGATGCGCCGGTCGCAGCTCAGCGCCAGTTCGAAGCCGCCGCCGAGGGCGTACCCGGTGAGGGCTGCCACGGTCGGCTTCGGGATGGCGGCGACCTGGCTCATCGCGTCCGACAGGCCGCGCTCCTCCTTGCGCGCCATGTCGGTGTAGGACATGTCGGCCATTTCCTTGATGTCCGCGCCCGCCGCGAAGACCTTCTCGCCGCCGTAGACGATCACGGCGCGAACATCGGAGCGCTCGGCGGCCTCGATCGCCGTTTCCCGCAGCTCGATCTCGATCTGCCGGTTCAAGGCGTTCATCGGCGGCCGATCCAACCGGATCGTCCCGATCGCGCCGTCCACCTCAAGCCTGACGAACTCGCCCACGCAGCAACCTCCTCGTCGAACCGCCACCTCGCCGGGCAGGCTATCGCGCGCCGCCCCACGACTGCTGTGTCACGGATCTCAGCACCCGCTCGACCAGGAACGTCGTCCGATCCCGCAGCGGCGCCTGCCACCCTGAACTCAGCCGCGCCGCCGGGCGAAGTAACGGGCGCCGCTGCGCTGCAGCTCCAGGTCCTGGTCGAAGGTCTTCGACAGGTTGTCCTCGGTGAGCACGTCTTCGAGCAGTCCCTGCGCGACGATGCCGCCCTCGCGCAGCAGCAGGCCGTGCGTGAAGCCCGGCGGGATCTCTTCGACGTGGTGGGTGACCAGCACGGATGCGGGCGCGTCCGGATCCATGGCCAGCGCGGACAGCCGCGCCACCAGGTCCTCCCGGCCGCCCAGGTCCAGCCCCGCGGCCGGCTCGTCGAGCAGCAGCAGCTCGGGGTCGGTCATCAGCGCACGCGCGATGGTGGTGCGCTTGCGCTCCCCTTCGGACAACGTCGCGTACTCGCGGTCGGCGAGGTGCGCCACGCCGAGCAGGTCGAGCAGCTCGGCCGCCCGGTCGGTGTCCATCGCGTCGTACTCCTCGCGCCACCGGCCGACGACCGAATATCCGGCGCTGACGACGACGTCGCGGACCAGCTCGTCGCCGGGGATGCGGGCAGCCAGCGCAGCCGAGCACAGGCCGATGCGGGGACGGAGGTCGAACACGTTGGTCTTGCCGAGCCGTTCGCCGAGCACGTCGACGCTGCCCTCGCTCGGGTGCATCTCGGTGCTGGCCATCTTCAGCAGCGTCGTCTTGCCCGCGCCGTTGGGGCCCAGCACCACCCAGCGCTCGTCGAGCTCGACCGACCAGTTCACGTCGGCCACCAGCGTCGTCGTGCCCCGCCGAACACCGACGCCATCCATCCGGATGACCAGGTCGTCCACGTCTACCTCCCAGCCGTGACCGACCGCGGCGCCGCGAGCGACGCGCAGGCGGTTCGTCTCCGTCCGGACCGCCGCAGATTCCGGCAGGTCCCTCCGGAGCCCCATTGTTCCGTCTGCTCCGTCAGCAGTTGCGGCCGGGCGCATCCTGTGCTCGCCCGGCCGGCAGATCCCGGCCGCACGAGCGCGCGCTGGGCGCCCAGATACCGGGACGACCGCGATCGTGCTGGCACGATCCCCGCGGCCGTGCCACGATCGCAAGCGTGTCCGATTCGTTTCTCACCCGCGATCGCGTGATCGACCTCTTCCTGGTCGTCACCTCCGCCTGTCGCTGAAGCGGTTCTGCTACCGCCTTCCAGGCTCATCGCGCGGCCCGACGAATCAATCCACCGAATCACGCCCCATAGCGGGACGTGCGTGTCGTGCCGTGCTCATTTGCAAGACACGAACTTGGAGACACGCATGAGCGCTGTGCGACAGCACCTGTCCAACGACAACCCGACCACCCCCGTTTCCGAATACACCCCGGCCGAACCGGTTCCCGCGCCGGGCACGGTCGAGCTGCACCCCGGCCTCGACCTGCCGCTGCTGCACGACCTGATCCGCCCCGATCACCTGCTGTGGAGCCCACGCGAACTGCGCGACCTCACCAGTCTGGTCACGTCCGAACTGACCGGACCGCTGCTCGACATCGTCCGGGTCGACGACCAACAACGCTGGTGGGCCAAGCTCGCCCTGACCGCGGGCGTCGAGCTGTGGCTGCTGTCATGGGCGCCGGGGCAAGGCACGGAGCCGCACGACCACGGCGGTGCGTCCGGCTCGTTCTCCGTGCTGTTCGGCGCGCTCCGGGAGGACTACCGCTATCCCGCGGGCCCGGTGCGCACTGTGCACCACGACGTCGGCTCGGGCGTCGGTTTCGGCAGCGGGCGCGCCCACCAGGTCCGCAACGTCAGCTCGGTGAACTCGGCGAGCGTGCACGCGTACTCGCCGCCGCTGCTACCGGTCCGCTACTACTCGGATCTGGCCGAGGTGCCACCGGTCCCGCCGCAGCGGATTCACGCGCCACAACCGCCCACCCCGCAGCTGAAGGAGCTCGGATGAGCGAGATCCCGACCCAGCGACAGGACAGCATCACAGCCGGTCCGTACGGCATCGACCACCTGCTGGCCGAGTCGCGCGCGAAGCTCACCCGCGTCTCGCCGCGGGAGGCGTTCGCGTTGCAGCAGGACGGCGGCCTGATCATCGACATCAGGCCGCAGTCCGACCGTCTCACCGAAGGCGAGATCCCAGGCTCGCTGACGGTGGAGCGGATCGTGCTGGAGTGGCGGCTTGACCCGGCCGGCGGCCACCGGCTGGACGGCCTGCACCCCGACCGCCCGGTGGTCCTGGTGTGCAACGAGGGCTACGCCTCCAGCCTCGCGGCCGCCCAGGCGAAGGGGCTCGGCCTGACCAAGGCCACGGACCTGGCGGGCGGTTTCCGGGCCTGGAAGGCGGCCGGCCTCCCGGTCACCACCAACGTCTGACACTCCGACCAACCGCGAGCAAGGGAACCTTCCTGCCACCCGTGACAGGAAGGTTCCCTTGCTCACACCACGACCCACCAAGCTCGAAGGCGCCTCCGTTGACAGGAAAGTTCCCATCCTCGCGCCGACCACAGGCTTGATGACAGGAAAGTTCCCATGCTCACGACAAGGCCCCGCCATCCGTGACAGGAAAGTTCCCATGCTCGCGCCGCGCCCGCGGTCGGTGACAGGAAAGTTCCCATGCTCGCGCCCGGCGCCTGGCGCCGTCGGTGGTTGGGCGCCTGGTCGAAAGCGGGTATCGGCCGCGGCCCGGTCCCGTACGCTTTCGTCCTTGTGCGAGCTCAGAGTCTTTTGTTCCGCCCTTGGTTCATAGCCGCCGTGGCGGGTGCGGTCGCCGTCGTGGCCGTGGAGCTGATCGCCGGCAGCGGGCCGGCCGGGGCGGCCATCGGTTGGCTCGGCGCCCTGGTCGGGGTGGCCTTGCTTCCGATGGCGACCCAGCTGGGTTTGCTCTTGGGTTCGGTGGTTTTCGGACTGCGAGTCCGGCAGGTGATCTTCGGCGCGATGCGGGAGGTCGCGTCGTGGCGGCTGGGCCACGTGACCTTCACGATCCGTTCCTTGCCCATCACGCTGCGGGCTCAGATCGGCCCGTGGCGTTCGCCGGTGATCTTGCGGTGCTGGTTGGCCGGCATGCTGTCGGCACTGGTGGGTGTCGCCGTGGTCGTGGCGGGCTGGCTGCTCGCCGACGGCCCGTTCGGGCGCGGCTTCGTGCTCGCCGCAACGCCGTTGATGCTCTACAAGTTGTGGCCGATGCGGGTTCCGCTGACCACGTCGACCGGTTGGTTGCTCTTCTCGCTTCCTCGCATGAAGGATCCCGAACGCTCCGACTTCCTGTCCGCACCGCTGGCCGCTCGTGCGTACGAGGCGCTGCGCAAGGGCGACATCGATCGCGCGCAGGAGCACGCCGATGAACTCGCCGCGCAGTATCCGGGCCTGAACGGAACGGTCACGTGCCAGATCTCCGTGCTGGAGTCGCGCGGCGATTACGCGACGGGGGTCATGATGATGCTGAAGCTGCTGGCCAACAGCGACGAGATCCCGCCGCGCAAGATGCCCTACCTGCTGGCGGGCCTGGCGGGGCTCGGGTTCAAGGCGGTGGAAGCCGGCCAACTGCCCGCGGAAACCCTGCTGCCGACCGCCAAGAAGGCGCTTGAGGACGCGATCCAGCTCGGTTACCCGGAGTTCGAGCTGAGCGGCACCAATGGGCTCCTCGCGCTGATCGAGGGCGACGCGGACCGCGCTGTCCACCTCGCCATGACCGGCGCCGAGTACAACCACTCCCCGCTCTCCCGCGCCGACGACCTCGCCACGCTCGCCCGCGCGCACATGGCCTGCCACGACAACGCCGCCGCGCGCGCCGCGTTGGCCAAGGCCGAGGAGCTGGCCCCGTGGTCGCCCCGGGTCACCGAGACCCGCCAGCGGCTTTCGGTGGCGTGATCCCTTCCAGAACGGATCACTCCACCGCGAGTACCAGTTTCCCGGTGGTGCGGCCGGTTTCGCCGAGGGCGTGGGCCTTGGCCGCGTCCGCCAGCGGGAACACCCCGGCGATTTCCGGGCGCAGCCGGCCCGACTCGACGAGTTCGGCGATGGCGCGCATGCCCTCCTGGTCCGCCTCGACCAGCATCAGCTCCACCCGCACGCCGCGACGCTCCGCTTCGGCGGCGTCTTCTTCCCGCCCGAACGGCAGGATCGACACGAGGACGCCGCCGCGCCGGAGCGTGCGCAGTGAGCGGGTGCGGGTGTCGCCTGCGAGCGGGTCCAGCACGACGTCGACATCGCTGACGACGTCCGCGAAATCGACGTTCTGGTAGTCGATCAGCTCGTCGGCGCCGAGGCCGCGCAGGAAATCGTGCTTGCCCGCGCTGGCCGTCCCGATCACGTGGGCGCCGCGCGCCTTGGCGATCTGCACGGCGAAGTGCCCGACTCCGCCCGCGGCCGCGTGGATCAGGACGCGCTGCCCCGGCTGCAGGCGGGCCGTGTCCACCAGGGCCTGCCATGCCGTCAGCGCGGCGAGCGGGATGGCTCCCGCCTGCACGTGGTCCACATTGGACGGCTTGGGGACGAAGGCGCGAGCCGGGCCGGTCACGTACTCGGCGTGGGAGCCGACGCCGTGCGGGTAGGGCAGCATCCCGAAGACCTCGTCGCCCGGCTTGTGCAGGGTGACGCCGACGCCGACGGCCTCGACGACGCCGGAGACGTCCCAGCCGAGGACGAGCGGCGGTTCGCCGAGGAACACCTTGTACGCCCGGTGCTTCCAGTCGGTCGGGTTGAGCCCGGCAGCGCGCACCCGGATCAGCACCTCGCCCGGGCCCGGAACCGGTCGGTCGAGCCGCACCTCCTGGAGCACCTCGGGTCCGCCGAGGACGTCCTGGCTGATGGCGCGCATCTTGCTGGCTTCACTCATGCCTTCCAGCCTGCCTCCCGGCCAAGCCCGACGAAATGGCTTGATTGCCAACATTCGATAGGATCGTGCCATGCATCGGGTCGTGGTTCTGGCGCTCGACGGCGTGTACCCGTTCGAGCTGGGCATCCCCAAGCGGATCTTCGGCAGCGCCGGCCGCCGGTACGAGGTGCTGACCTGCACCGCCGACGGTGGCCCGGTGCGCAGCGACGCCGACTTCACGATCTCGGTCGAGCACGGCCCGGAGGTGCTGAGCACCGCCGACACCGTCGTGATCCCGCCGTACGACCTCACCGAGGTGACCTCCGAGCTGCCGCGGCCGGTGGCCGATGCGCTGGCGCTCGTCCGCCCCGGCACCCGAATCGTGTCGATCTGCACCGGCGCGTTCGTGCTGGCCGCGGCCGGGCTGCTCGACGGTCGTCCGGCGACCACGCACTGGTGCCTGGTCGAGCCGTTCCGGCGGATGTTCCCGAACGTGCTCCTCGACCCGGACGTGCTCTTCGTCGACGACGGCGACGTGCTGACCTCCGCGGGCGCGGCCTCCGGGGTCGACGTGTGCCTGCACATCGTGCGCTCCGACCACGGCAGCGAGGTGGCCAACCAGGTGGCGCGGAGGTGCGTCGTGCCGCCGTGGCGGGATGGCGGCCAGGCGCAGTACATCGAGCAGCCGGTCCCCGAACCGTCCGAGCTGGGCACCGCGCCGACCCGGGATTGGGCGGCCGCGAACCTCCACCTGCCGCTGACGCTGGCCGATCTCGCCGAGCACGCCCGGATGAGCGGCCGCACGTTCGCCCGCCGGTTCCGCAACGAGGTGGGGCTCAGCCCCGGCCGGTGGCTCATCCAGCAACGCGTCGCCAGGGCCCGCCACCTCCTCGAATCCACCGATCTGCCGATCGAGGAGATCGCCGCCCAGGTCGGCTTCGCCACGGCCGCGTCGCTGCGCCAGCACCTGCACACCGCGATCGGCGTCGCTCCGCTGACCTACCGCCGCACCTTCCGCGCCGGCGCCTGAAACCCGCCGGATCAGCGCGGTTCGGCGAGGCGCTCGACGGCTTTGCGGGCCGCCGCCCGGAGATCCGCAGGCTCCGCGTCGCCGAGCATCATGCGGCGCAGCTGCGGCACGGCCAGCGGCCAGCCGACCATGCCGATCGAGAGCAATCCGAGCATCCCCGCGTCGAATTCGCCGGTGACCGTTCCGCTTTCCTGGGCGCGGCGGACGCTGGCCACCTTCTCGCGGTAGTGCGCCCAGCGTTCGGAGCCGGTGACGACGCCGGAATCGCCGCGCTCCAGGGATTCCCACAGCAGCAGGCGCAGCACGTGGGGGTTCGCGAGGTGGTAGGCGGCGAGCCGGTCGGCGTAGCCGGGCAGGTCGTCGCCCTCGATCGGGACTTCGGCGGCCAGTGCGTCCATCGTTCGTTCCAGCACCGCCGAGAACAGCGCGTCCTTGTTGCCGAAGTAGGCGTAGATCAGCTGCTTGTTCGCCCGCGCCCGCTTGGCGATCTGGTCGACGCGGGCACCGGCGATGCCGTGGGCGGCGAATTCGGTGACCGCCGCCCCGAAGATCCGGGCTCTGGTGGATTCCGCGTTGCGGGACACAATTCGAACAGTACTCCCGCAGCCGACCGGCTGGTTGCGAACGAACCGGAACCGCTATTCGCCGGTGGTTCCGTCGATGCGTTCGCGCAGCAGATCGGCGTGCCCGTTGTGCCGCGCGTATTCCTCGATCAGGTGCGCCAGGACGTAGCGGAGCGAGATGACCTCGCCGCGGTATTCACAAGTGGCATCGAGGGATTCGGCGGCGGACACGATCTCCCGGGATCGCGCGCACTCCCGGCGCCAGATCGCGAACGCTTCGCCGGGATCGGCGGCGTCCACGTCGAAATCGGCGAACTCGTCGGACCCCGGCGGAGTCCAGGGGCTTTTGCCGTTCTCGCCGCGGAACGCGTTCCGGAACCAGCTGCGCTCGACCTCGGCCAGGTGCCGGACCAGCCCGAGCAACGAGAGCCCCGAGGGCGCGACCGCGCGCTCCCTGAGCTGCTCCGCGGTCAGCCCCGCGCACTTCATGGCCAGGGTTTCGCGCTGGAACTGGAGGACGCCGGTCAAGGTCGCCCGCTCGTCACCCGCCCGCGGAGGCTCGATCCGCCGTTGATCATCCACGCGGCCATCATGCGCCACAGCCCCGGCAGGCGGCTCAGAGCCCGTCCAGCAGGTTCTCCACGATGCTCATCAGCACTTGGCGGTCGTCTTGGACCCGGGCCAGGACGCGCAGCCCGTAGTACGTGCTGAGCACTTGGCGCGCCAGGGTTTCCGCGTCGCGCGTCGGGTCGATCTCGCCGGAGCGCTGTCCTCTCTCGAGGGTTTCGCGCAGCGCTTCCTCGACCGCCGCGAAGTTCCGCCGCACCTCGGCGCGGACGTCCGGGTCCGAGCTCGCGCGCTCGATGGCCGCGTTGATCGCGAAGCAGCCCGGCCGGTCGGTGCCGGAGAGGTCGGCGTCGATCGCGTCGGCCAGCAGTTCCCGCACCCTGTCCTTGACCGGCCCCGGACCTTGCAGCACCGCGGCCTGTTCCGCGGTGGCGGTCTCGTAGTACTTGCGCAACGACTTCAGGTACAGCTGGTGCTTGTCGCCGAACGCGTTGTAGAGGCTCGACGGCCCCAGTTCGGTGCGGTCGCTCAGGTCCCGGGTCGACGTAGCCTCGTACCCGTTGCGCCAGAACGTGTCCATCGCGGCGTCGAGGACGCGGGCGTCGTCGAACTTCCTCGGCCGGGCCATGCCCCCACCGTAGCAGTTTTGAAGCGATCGCAACGAAACCTCGGTCACATTTTGAATCGACCGCTTCAAAACATTGCTAGCGTCGGCCCGCAGTGATCACCGACTCGTTGGAGGGCCTTCCATGCCCCTTGCCGTCTACATCCTCGGCCTGGGCATCTTCACCCAGGGAACCTCGGAGTTCATGCTCTCGGGGCTGCTGCCCGGCATGGCCGCAGATCTCGGCGTGTCCATCCCGGACGCGGGCCTGCTGATCTCCGCGTTCGCCATCGGCATGGTCGTCGGCGCCCCGCTGCTGGCCATCGCCACCATCCGCTGGCCGCGCCGGAAAGCGCTGGTGGCGCTGCAAGGCGTCTTCATCGCCGCGCACATCGTCGGCGCGCTAGCTCCCGGCTACGGGGTGCTGATGGCCACCCGCATCGTGAGCGCCCTGTCCTACGCGGGGTTCTGGGCCGTCGCGGTGGCCGCCGCCGTGAGCCTCGTGCCGCCCGGCGCCAGGAGCCGGGCCGTCGCGATCGTCGCGGGCGGCCTGACCCTCGCCACCATCGTCGGGGTTCCGGCGGGCACCGTGCTCAGCCAACTCGCCGGCTGGCGAGCGGTGTTCTGGGCCGTCGCCGTCCTCACGGCGGTGAGCCTGGTGTGCTCGCTGTTCACCATCCACGACGCGGCCTCGCCCGAGCAGCCCAGCAGCGCCGCAGCCGAACTGCGCGCGATGGCCCGGCCCCAGCTGTGGCTGTCGTACGCGATCACGACCTTCGCCTTCGGCGCGGTCATCGTGACCTTCAGCTACCTCGCCCCGGTGCTGACCGACGTGACCGGGCTGCCCGAGGCGTGGGTTCCCGCCGAGCTGGCGCTGTTCGGGCTGGGCGGCCTGATCGGCATGACGATCGGCGGGCGCACCGCGCAGGCGCGCCCGGTCGGCACGCTCCTCGTCGGCCTCGGCACCCTGGTGATCGCCTCCGCGCTCCTCGCAGTCACGGCGGGCAACGCGATCATCACGACCATCCTCGTCTTCGTCCTGGGTGTCGGCGGGTTCGTCACCAACCCGGCCCTGCAGTCGCGGGCGTTCACCCTCGCCCCCGGGGCTCCGACGCTCGTGGGAGCCGTCAACACCTCGGCGTTCAACATCGGCAACACGCTCGCGCCGATGCTGGGCGGCATGGCCATCAGCGCCGGGTTCGGCTTCGCCTCGGTGGCCTGGGTGGGCGCCGCGATCGGCGCGGCGGGCCTGCTGGCCGCGGCGTGGGCCGGCTACCTGCAGCGCCGGTCTCAGCACGCGCCGAGCGTCAGCGTGGGCGAAACCCCGGTGCCGGTCCGGGCAGAAGCGTGACCTGAGCCGACCTGTGAGCGTTTTGGGGTGCTATGGCACCCGAAAACGCTCACGGGTCAGCCGGCTAGGACGACCTTGCCCAGCTCGGCCGGGCCGGACAGCAGCGGGTGCCGGGGCAGGACCCGGACGGTGTAGCCCGCCGGACCGGCGTGCGGCAGGGTCACCGCCGCCTCGTAGCGGCCGCCGTCCGCCGGGCGCATCGACGCGGTGACGAAGTCGTGCAGCACGTCGGAGTCGTCCACGCGCCCCACGACGACCTCGACGTCCACATCGGACGGATCGAGCCCGGCCAGGTCGACCCGCGCCCGCACCGTGACCTGCCCGCCGAGCAGCGGCGTGCCGCCGTCGTCGACGGACATCTCGGTGTCGCTGATCCGCACCCAGGTCCAGGCCGCCTGCAGCCGGGCGCGGTAGTCCGCGATCTCCCGCGCCCCGCGGTAGTCGTCCGCCGACACGGCCCGCACCGACCGGGCGGCCGGGGTGTAGTGGTTGTCGACGTACTCGCGGATCATCCGGGACGCCTGCACGCGCGGGCCCAGCGTCGCCAGGGTGTGGCGCACCATCGACATCCACTTGCCCGGCACCCCGTCGGTGTTGCGCTCGTAGAACATCGGGGCCACGTGGTCGGAGATCAGCTCGTACAGGGCGGCGGACTCCAGGTCGTCGCGCCGGTTCGGGTCGCTGACGCCGTCGGCGTTCGGGATCGCCCAGCCGTTGTGGCCGTCGAACATCTCGTCCCACCAGCCATCCCGCACCGACAGGTTCAGGCCGCCGTTGAGCGCCGCCTTCATCCCCGAGGTGCCGCACGCTTCCAGCGGCCGCACGGGGTTGTTCAGCCACACGTCGCAACCCGACACCAGGTACTTGGCCAGCGACATGTCGTAGTCCGGCAGGAACACGATGCGGTGCCGCACGTCGGCCTGGTCGGCGAAGCGCACGATCCGCTGGATCATCGCCTTCCCGCCCTCGTCCGCCGGGTGCGACTTCCCCGCGACCACGATCTGCACCGGGCGTTCCGCGTCGAGCAGCAACTCCCGCAGCCGCTCGGTGTCGCGCAGCATCAGCGTGGCCCGCTTGTAGGTCGGCACCCGGCGGGCGAAGCCGATGGTGAGCACGTCCGGGTCGAAAACCGTGTCGCACCACCCGAGTTCCAGGTCCGAGGCGCCGCGCCGCAGCCACGCGGTGCGCAGCCGCCTGCGCACCTCGTCGACCAGCCGCTGGCGCAGCGAGCAGCGCAGTTCCCACAGCAGCGAGTCGCTGACCGGCTCGATGCCGCGCAATCCGGCGCCGCTGTCCATTTCGGACTCACCGATCAGCTTGCCGAGTTCTCGCGCCGACCAGGTCGGGCCGTGCACCCCGTTGGTGACCGACCGGATCGGCACCTCCGCGACGCCGAAGCCCGGCCACAGGTTGCGGAACATCTTGCGGATGACCTCGCCGTGCAGCTCGGAGACGCCGTTGGCGCGCTGCGCGAGCCGCAGCCCCATGTGGGCCATGTTGAACATGCCCGGGTTGTCCTCGGCGCCCAGCGCGAGCACCCGATCCGTGGGCACACCGGGCAGCAGGGCCTGCGCCGAGCCGTCGCCGAAGTAGTGCCGGACCAGATCCACCGGGAAGCGGTCGATCCCGGCCGGGACCGGGGTGTGGGTGGTGAACACCGTCCCGGCTCGCACCGCGGCCACCGCCTGGTCGAACTGCAGCCCCGGGTCCTCCTGCAGCTCGCGGGCCCGCTCCAGGCCCAGGAACCCGGCGTGGCCCTCGTTGGTGTGGAACACCTCGGGCTGCGGGTGGCCGGTCAGCTCGCAGTAGGCGCGGACCGCGCGCATGCCGCCGATGCCGGCCAGGATCTCCTGGCGGATCCGGTGCGCCGCGTCGCCGCCGTAGAGCCGGTCGGTGGTCTTGCGCAGGTCGTCTTCGTTCTCCGGCAGGTCGCTGTCCAGCAGCAGCAGCGGCACCCGGCCGACCTGCGCCTTCCAGATCCGCGCGTGCAGGGTGCGCCCGGCGGGCATCGCGACCCGCACCTGGAGCGGCTTCCCGGACGGCTCGGTCAGCATCTCCAGCGGCAGGCCGCGCGGATCCAGCACCGGGTAGTGCTCGACCTGCCAGCCCTCCGCCGACAGCGACTGCCGGAAGTACCCGGACCGGTACAGCAGCCCGACACCGATCATCGGCACGCCGAGGTCGGAGGCCGACTTCAGGTGGTCGCCCGCCAGCACCCCGAGGCCGCCGGAGTAGTTCGGCAGGGCCTCGGTGAGGCCGAACTCCATCGAGAAGTAGGCGATCGAGGTGGGCAGCCCGGCGTCCTCGTCCTGCCGCTGCTGGTACCAGCGCGGCACCGAGAGGTATCGGCGCAGGTCGTCGTCGACGGCCCGGGTGCGCGCCAGGAAGTCCTGGTCGCCGGCCAGCTGCCGCAGCCGCTCGGCCGGCACCTCCGCGAGCAGCCGCAGCGGGTCCGCCCCCACCGCGGACCACACCTGCGGGTCGACCGCGGCGAACAGGTCCTGGGTCGGCGGGTGCCAGGCCCAGCGGAGGTTGGTCGCCAGCGTGCCGAGCGCGCTCAGCTGCTCGGGCAGGTGGGCTCGCACGGTGAAGCGGTGGACTGCTCTCACAGCAGCGGACCATATCTCGGCCCGCCGCGGCCCGTCCGCGGACGTGCCAGCGCAGCCCACGACCGCGACCGATGGGAAGCTTGGCGTCGTGCGCGGGATTGGACTGGTGGCGCTGGTGATCTTGGTGATCGCCAGCGGTTGCACGACTGCACCGCCCGAACCGGCCCGTGTGGCCGATCACACGGTCGATCCGGCGTTCGTGCACGGCACCGACCACGGCGACGCCGACCGGCTCGCGGCCACGGCGGTCACCGACGTGCAGCGCTTCTGGGCCGCCCAGTACCCGGCGGTGTTCGGCAAGCCCTGGCGGGACCTGGACGGCGGGTTCTTCTCGGTCGACACCAACGGCACCGGCGCCCCGCCACCGTGCGCGACCGATGTGAAGGACGTCGAAGGCAACGCGTACTACTGCGCCACCGTCGATGCGATCGCCTGGGACCGCGCAGCGCTGCTTCCGGTGCTGCGGGAGCACTACGGCGACGCATCTGTCGTGGTGGTTCTCGCGCACGAGATCGGCCACGCGGTGCAGCAGCGCGCCGGCATGGATGTCGACGACGCCTCGGTGCGCCTCGAAGCGATGGCCGACTGCTACTCGGGTTCGTTCATCCGCTGGGTCGTCGACGGCCACGCCGAGCACCTGCGCATCGACCCGGAGCAGCTGGACCGGGCGATGCGCGCGATCGTCGTCTTCCGCGACCCGGCGAGCACGAGCAGCACCGCGGCGCACGGCACCGCCTTCGACCGCGTTTCGGCGTTCCAGAGCGGTTTCCGCGACGGCGCGCGACGCTGCGCCGACGTGACGGGAACGTCGCTGGCCTCGCCTGACCCGGATGATGCGAACAAACCGCTGGACGAAGCACTGCGCGCCGACCGGATTTCCGGCTACTTCGGCGATCTCGTCGCCCAGCGCGGCGGGCGCTGGACCGCGCCGGACGTCCGCTCGACGCCCGCATGTCCCGCAGCGACCGGCCCCGCCACGTTCTGCGCGCGGCCGCCCGTGATCGTCATCGATCGCGCGGCGATCACCGAACCGCACCGCAGGATCGGCGACCAAGCAGCCACGACGCTGCTCGCCTCCCGCTTCGCGCTCGCCGCGCTCACCGAACTCGGCCGCCCCACCACCGGACCCGCCGCGAGCACGCAGATCATGTGCCTCACCGGCGCATACACCGTCACGCAGCCGGGGCTGTCGCAAGGCGACCTCGACGAGGCCGTCGCGGTCGTGCTCGAATCCGACGACGTCGCCCGTGACGCGCAGGGCACGAACTCCCTGACCGGATTCGCCCGGCTCGAAGCCTTCCGCACCGGCGCGCTCGGCGGCGCGACGGCCTGCTGATCAGGACCGGGCGTCGTAGTCGGCGCGCGCCCGGACGATCCCGGGCCGGTGGCGCTCGGCCCAACCCACCAAGCCGGCCAGCGTCTCGTGCAGCTCGCGCGCCATCGGCGTGAGCTCGTACTCGACCTTCGGCGGCACCGTCGGATGGACGGTCCGCACGAGCAGGCCGTCGCGCTCCAGCTTCCGCAGGTTCAGCGTGAGCATCCGCCGGCTGATGCCCTGGATGCTGCGCTCCAGCTCGGTGAACCGGACCGGGCCGTCCGCGGCGGCGACCAGGATCCCGATGCTCCACTTGCCCGCGACGTGATCCAGCACCTCGTTGATCGGGCACGCCTCGTGGTTGAGCCGGTCGGACACATCCGTGTGACTCCGTGACAAGAAAGTGCCTCCTTCCGCCCGCCGCAATGGTTACAGAAGATGACTCCAGTAACAAGTCGTGCACCTTTGGAGTTCTCCCCATGTTTCGACACCTCGCGGCGTCGCGCTGGTTCGCGCTGGCGGTGCTGTGCGCCGGGCAGCTGATGGTCATCCTCGACGGGACCATCGTGAACGTGGCGCTCCCGGCCATCCAGGAAGACCTCGGGTTCTCGCCGTCCGGACTGACCTGGGTGGTCAACGCCTATCTGGTGCCCTTCGGCGGCCTGCTGCTGCTCGCCGGCCGGTTCGGCGACCTGCTCGGCAAGAAGCGCGTGTTCGTGGCGGGACTTGCGCTGTTCACCGCCGCCTCCCTGCTCTGCGGCCTGGCCCAGGACCCGGCGACGCTGCTCGTCGCGCGCTTCGTCCAGGGCGCCGGCGGAGCGGTGACCTCGGCGGTCACCCTCGGCATGGTCGTGACCCTGTTCCCCGGGCCTCGCGAACGGGCGAAGGCCATCGGCGTCTACAGCTTCGTCCAGTCCGCAGGCGGGTCGATCGGGCTCCTCGCCGGTGGCGTGCTGACGCAGGCCGTGGGCTGGCACTGGATCTTCATCGTCAACGTGCCGATCGGGATCGCGGCCACGCTGCTGGCAGGACGGGTCCTCGCGCCCGAAACCGGCGGCCGCGCCGCCGTCGACGTGCTGGGCGCGCTGCTGATCACCTCGGCGCTGATGCTCGGCGTCTACTCGATCATCGCAGCCGCGGACCGCGGCTGGGCCTCCGCGCACACCCTCGGCTGCGGAGCGGGAGCCGTCGCGCTGCTGGTGGCGTTCGTCGCACGGCAAGCGATCGCCGCCGAACCGCTGCTGCCGCTGCGCGTGTTCCGCCCGCGCAATGTTCGGGGCGCTTTGAGCATCCAGGCGCTGTTGGTGGCCGGGATGTTCTCGTTCCAGTTCCTCAGCGTGCTCTACCTGCAACGCATCCTCGGCTTCGACGGGGTCCACACGGGCCTCGGGCTCTTCCCCATCTCGCTGACGATCGGCGTCCTCTCCCTCGGCGGCGCCCCCAAGCTGATCGGCCGCTTCGGCCCGCGCACCGTGCTGATCCCTGGGCTCGCGCTGATCGTCGCGGGTCTCGGACTGCTCGGCCGCGTCCCGGCCGATGGGGTGTACCTGGCGGACGTGCTGCCCGCGCTGATCCTGCTCGGCACCGGATTCGCCCTGGCGATGCCGTCGCTGGCGACCCTCGCCATGTCGGCGGCCACACCCGAGGATTCCGGGGTGGCGTCGGGCATGTTCAACACGATGCAGCAGGTCGGCAGCGCCTTCGGCCTGGCAGTCCTGAGCACGCTGGCGACGGCGCACACGAATGCGCTGCAGGCCACCGGCGAGCAGCCTGCGGAGGCGATCACCGGCGGCTACCGCTTGGCGTTCCTCGTCGGCGCGGCCTTCGTCGCGACCGCCCTGATCCTCGCCGTCACCGTCATCCGCCCCCGCCAGACCCCATCTGCAGCCCGAGAGCATGGGAACCTTCCTGTCACCGCCGACGACCGGGCGTGAGCATGGGAACCTTCCTGTCACCCCGCCCCTTGGCGATCCGGCGAGATCGCACGTGAGGTCGATCAGGTAACCGATAGGCTGCTCCGGCACCGGGTGGCACTGCCGCCGGCCCGGCGCAGGAGGACTTCGGCCAGCAGGATGGGGCGCGTCAGTGGTACCGGTATCGACAAGAAGCCGACGGCGAAAGCGGATCCTCGGCACCGCGGTCTCCGTGCTCGCGTGCGCGGCCCTGATCGGCGGGTGCTCGCGGCCGATCAGCGGCACCCCCACGACGCTCGGCGGCTACTCGACCACCGAGGTCGCCGGCCTGCCCGCCACCAACGGCCCGAGCGGCCCCAAGGAAGGTGCGCCGAGTTCGTCCCTGCCCGTCGAGGGCACCGACAACGGCGCGATGGACAAGCTCGCGCGCGACGCGGTCGCCGACATCGACGAGTACTGGAGCGAGACGTTCCCGAAGGCCTTCCCCGGCAAGCGCTTCGAGCCGGTCAAGCGGCTGGTGTCCTACGACTCGGGCGGTCCCGGGCTCCAGCTGTGCGGGCAGAACACGGCGGGCGTGGTCAACGCCTTCTACTGCCCGCCGGAGGACTCCATCGCGTGGGACCGGGGCACCCTGCTCCCCGAGCTGAACAACAGCTTCGGGCCGATGGCCGTGGTGACGGTGCTCGCGCACGAGATCGGGCACGCCGTGCAGCACCGCGCGAGCACGGCCACCGCGAACGACCAGGTGATCGTGCTGGAGCAGCAGGCGGACTGCTTCACCGGCGCGTACTTCCGGCACGTCGCCGAGGGTTCCTCGAAGTACTTCCAGGTTTCCACCGGGCAGGGCCTCAACGAGGTCATGGGCGTGCTGAACTTCATCCGCGACTCGCCGGGCGATTCCGACTTCCGCGACGGCAACGCGCACGGCTCCGCGTTCGACCGGGTCACGGCGTTCCAGTTCGGGTTCAGCGAGGGCCCGCAGCGCTGCGCCAAGATGGACTTCAACGACGTCCAGCGGCGCACGACGCTCTTCCAGGCGTGGAAGCCCATCCAGAAGGAGAACGCCAACCTGCCCGTGGACCAGCAGAGCCTCGACGCGGTGGAGAAGAGCCTGCGCACGGTGTTCCGCGACACCGGCGCCGAGCCGCCCAAGATCGTCGCGGGGCTGAAGCCGTGCGGCAGCCAGGAGGCCACATCACCGGCCTCGTACTGCCCCAGCACGAACACGATCTCGCTGGACATGGCGGCGTTGCAGAAGATCGGCCAACCGCCGAGCAAGAACGCGGATTCCACCGGCTACGGCGACTTCGCCGCATACGCCCAGGTCGCGTCCAGGTATGCGCTCTCGGTGCAGAAGGCCACGGGGCTGCCGCTGGACGACGAGGCCGCCGGCCTGCGCACCGCCTGCATGGTCGGTTCGTGGAGCGGGCTGCTGGTCGAGGACCCGTTCGGGCAGCGCAACCCGGTCGGCAGCCTGCGGATCGCGCCGGACGACATCGATGAGGGCGTGTCCGCGCTGCTCGGCGAGGACAGCCTGATCGCGGCGAACGTCAACGGCGATCAGGTGCCCGTCGGGTTCGCCCGGGTGGAGGCCTTCCGGGTCGGCGTCCAGGAAGGATTCGCCCCGTGCAGCACCAAGTACGGCGCGTGAGCTGACGGAACCGGCGGTGTCGTCCCGGATCGGGGCGGCACCGCTTTTTCCTTGCGCACAACCCGAACCGGCCACGCACGTCCCACGGGTATGACGGAACGAGTTCTCGACTGGGAAGGCTTCCTGAACGCGCGGGATCTCGGCGGCCTCCGCGCCGACGAGGGCCGGACAATCCGCTGGGGAGCGGTGGTTCGCTCGGAAGACCCGGCGGCCCTCACCGCGGCAGGGTGGTCCGGCCTCCAGCAGCACGGCATCCGCACGATCATCGACCTGACCGGAGACGACGAGCAGGAGCCGGACGCAGCACCGCGCCCGCCCGAGCTGACGACGGTGCACCTACCGCTGGACGACCACTCCGACACCGACTTCTGGGACCGGTGGGGCGGCGGAATCTCCTGCACGCCGCTGTACTACCGGGCATTCCTGGACCGGTTCCCGCAGCGCACCGCGGAGGTGTGCGGAGCGATCGCCCGCGCAGAACCGGGCGGCGTGCTGGTGCATTGCGGCGGCGGGCGAGACCGCACCGGCCTGATCGTGCTCGTGCTGCTCGCCCTGGTCGGCGCCGACCCGGCGGATATCGCCGATGACTACGCCCTCAGCCACGTCCGCCGCGCCGAGCAGTGCGCCAGGGTGGGCCTGGGCGACGACACACCGAAGATCGAAGAGCTCATCGCCGAGCACGGCACGACGGCGGGCGACCTCATCCGCGAGGCCGCGACCTCGCGGAACATGGCGGCATACCTGCGTTCCGGCGGTCTTCCCGACGCGGATGTGACCGCCTTGCGGGACAGGCTCCTCGACTAGGACGCGAAAGACCGGGCGCCGATTTCGCGTGAAATCGGCGCCCGGGAAACCCTGCTCAGAACAGGGCGCTGGCCAGCGCCCGGCGGGCCGCGGCGACCCGGTCGTCGCCCTCGGGGAAGACCTCGAACATCTCGATCAGGTGCCGGCGGATCCGGTCCCGGTCGTCGCCGGAGGTGCGCTTGATCGCGCGGATCAGCCGGTCGAAGCCCTCCGCCACCCGGCCGACGGCGACCTCCGCGTCCGCGGCGGCGAGCTGCGCGTCGATGTCGTCGGGGGCCGCGTCGGCCCGCTCGATCGCGCCCGGGTCGGCCTGTTCGGCGCGGGCGGTGAAGCGGACCTGCGCCAGCGCGGCCTTGGCCTGCTCGTTGTTCGGCTCGCTGTCGAGGATCTTCTGGTAGGCGGCCTCGGCGGCGGCGTAGTCACCGCTCTCCAGCGCGTCCTCGGCGGCGGTGAACCGCGGGTCCTCGGGCTCCTCGGCGACGGGCTCGACGCCCTCCTCGGCCGCGCGGATGCCGGGCAGCTGGTCGCGCAGGGCGTTCAGCAGCGAGTCGATCCACTGCCGGATCTGCGGTTCCGGCTGGGCGCCGGAGAAGGCGTCCACGGGCTGACCGCCGGCGATGGCGATCACCGTGGGCACCGACTGCACCTGGAAGAGCTGCGCGATGCGCGGGTTCGCGTCGACGTCCACCTTGGCCAGGACCCAGGCGCCGTTGCTCTCCTGGGCGAGTCGCTCCAGCACCGGCGACAGCTGCTTGCACGGTCCGCACCACGTCGCCCACAGGTCGACGACCACGGGCACCTGCAGCGACCGCTCGACGACCTCGGCCTGGAAGGTGGCCTCGGTGACATCGATGACCGCGGCGCTCGCGGGCGCCGCTGGGCTGTCGCCGTTGGCGGGCGCCTGGGCGGCCCGGGCGGTGGCGTCGGCCCGGTTCTTCAGGGCCGACAGGTCGACTGCGCCCGCCATCGCGGCGGACATCGCTGCTGCTTGCTGGCGTGGATCCGGCCTCGTCACGCCTCCATCCTGACACGTCCCGCCGGTCGCGTGGTCGCTGGGCGGCAGATCTTCCGCGGCCCGCGAAACCGCACATCCAGAACCGACACGCCGACGACGCCCGAGATCAAACCGAAGTAGTGAGGAAATGTCGCTCGAACAGGTGGCAAAGCGGGTTCACCCCTAAGGCTCGGCGCCACTACCCGCCGAAGTGGAAATTGAGCCCGCGAGTGACGGTTGTTTTCTCACGGGTCTGCGGGGCCTCCATTTGGGGGACCTTCAGTCAGTAGTTCAACGAGAGGTACGAAACAGTGCGCATTGCTACCCGTGTTGCCGGCGTCGCCGGTGCCGCCGCCCTCGGTGTCCTGACCCTCGGCACCGCCGCGTTCGCGGACAGCGCCGAGAACGACGGCATCAACGCGGTCAACGACAACAACATCAGCGCCGTCCCGGTGCAGGCGTGCGGCAACAACGTTGCCGTCATCGGCGCCGTGGTCCCGATCCTGTCGCCGCAGGCCAACACCTGCGTCAACGCGCCGATCGTGGACCACCCCAAGGGCTGACGCGTCTAAAGCGCCAGACCGGGGGCGGCCGCACGCCGCCCCCGGTCTTTTGCCGCGCCTACTCCCCGCGCAGGTGCTCCTCGACCCGCCGCACCTTCGAATGCAGCTGGTCGGTGTGCCCCGGCCGGATGTCCGCCTTGAGCACGAGGCTGGTGCGCGGCGCGTTCGCAGAAGCCGCCTCGGTGGCCCGCTTCACGACGTCCATCACCTCGTCCCACTCGCCCTCGATCGTGGTGAACATCGAGGTCGTCTCGTGCGGCAGCCCGGACTCCCGCACCACCTTCACCGCGGCGGCGACCGCCTCGCTGACACTGTCGCTGTCCCCGGCCCCGCTCGGGGCCACGCTGAACGCAACTAGCACGTCTGCTCCTCCATTCCGGACCGGCGGCGTGGTCCGCCGGTCACCACGATCATGCTCGGGCAGCGGCGCGGTCCTCCTGATTTCGCCCTACCCGCACCACAGCCACCAACTCATCGGTAACCGCTGCTAGCGTCGAACACCATGAGCACCCGTAGTCCACTGCCCTTCGACCCAATCGCTCGCGCGGCCGAGATCTGGGCCGACCGGGTAGGCCCGTCGACGACGATGGCCGCGGTGACGAGCGTGATGCGGGTCCAGCAGATCCTGCAATCGGCGGTCGACGGTGCGCTGCGACCGCACAACCTGACGTTCGCCCGGTACGAGGCGCTGGTGCTGCTGAGCTTCTCGCGGCGCGGCAGCCTCCCGATGCGCGTCATGGGCGACCGGCTGCAACTGCACCCGACCAGCGTCACCAACATCGTCGACCGGCTGGAGCAGGACGGCCTGGTCCGGCGGGTGCCGCACCCCACGGACCGGCGCACCACCCTGGTGGAGATCACCGAGGACGGCCTGGACCTGATGAAGAAGGCGACCGAGTCGGTCACGGAGATCGACTTCGGGCTGCGCGGCATCACCGAGCGGCAGACCCAACAGCTCACCGAGCTGCTCGGCAAGGTGCGGCACGCCGCCGGGGACTTCTGAGTCAGTTCAGCTCGCGCAGCGCGTAGCGAACGCGGCCCCAGAACGTCGGCTCGTCGGAGTCCGATTCGGCCAGCAGCTCGCGCCGGTTCGCCCAGCGCTCGAACCACACCGACGCCAGCGGCGGGATCGACGCCACCAGCGCCAGCACCAGCACCCCGAACCGCCAGCGCAGCGGGCTGAACACGACGAGGCAGGTCACCACGTAGGCGGTGAAGACCAGCCCGTGGACCCAGCCCATGACCGTCACGCCCAGCGGCTGCTGAAAGCCGTACTTGAACGCCATCGCCACCAGCAGACCGACCCACGAGAACGCCTCGGCGATCGCAACCGCCCGGAACCACCTGGCATACGTACGCGGCACGTCAAACCCACTTCCGCTCCAACGGCACTCCCCTGCGAGTGTGCCGGGTGTCGCCGATCACACCGATGCCGGTCCGCTACGGGCGGGTCTGGTCGTCGACCCAGGCCAGGTAGGCGGGGTTACCGCCGACGATCGGGGTGGCGATGATCTCCGGCACGTCGTAGCCGTGGTTGGCCATGAGGTGATCGACGAGCTCCGGGAGCCGCCCGGCCGAGGTCTTGATCTGCAGCTGCCACTCGGCGTCGTCCTGGGCGGCGCCCTCCCACACGTAGAAGCTGCGGATCGGCACGACCTGAACGCAAGCCCCCAGCCGCGCCTCGACGACGCCGCGGGCCAGCTCGGCGGCCGCCTGCTCGGAGTCGGTGGTGGTCACGACCTGCACATGATCAGCCATGCGCCCAGCGTAGCCAGCGGCCCGCGGCCGGGGCCGGGGCCGGTGACAGGAAGGTTCCCATGCTCCACTCCTGCCGGCGTCCGGCTGAGAGCATGGGAACTTTCCTGTCATCCCCGCGTCAGCGGCGGGCTCCGCGCAGGACGTTCGCTTCGGTGCTCAGGTAGTTGTTCCGGTAATCGAAGCGCGGGGTGTCGGAGAAGAGCAGCCAGTAGTACTTCATCTGCTCGGACCACCAGTAGCCCGGGCAGGTGTCCTCTTGCGACGGCGGCTTCGCCGTGACGTCGGCGAGAGCGGCGAAGCCGTACTTCGTCTTCGACGTCTTCACCATGTGATCGAAGTGGACGTTCGCGCGTTCGCGGAAGACGTCGTCGCCGGTTTCCAGCCAGAGCATGAGAGCCGAGTCTGCGAACTCGGGGCGCAACGCGTTGCTCCGGTCGCTCGCCGACATCGTCGAGTAGTCCACAGAGGTCGGGATCACCCCGAACTCGTCCTGCACGGTGTTGAACGCGTCGTGGTAGGCGCGCCCCTCTGCGACGCGGCCGGATTCGCCGAGCAGGCCGGCGTAGAACGAGGCGAGCACGCTCTGCTCGCGGCTGAGGACTTCGCCGGTGAACGCGTCGACCTGCGGGAACCACAGCATGTTCTGGTGGCGTTCGGCCTGGTGGGCGAGGATCGCGTCGGTGAGCGCGTCGTACCACTGGCGGAGCTCTTCGTCGCCGAACAGCGCGTAGCCGTCCCAGAGGTACTCGTAGTAGGAGTCGCCCGGCGGGCCGACGGTGGCCTGGCGGTTCCGCCACTCGCCGGTTTCGGCGTGGATGTCGTGCGGCAGCAGGCCGAGTTCGGTCCGCTTGTCGTAGACGACCCGCATGGCCTGCTTGGCGAGGTCGAAGTAGCGCCGGTCGCCGGTCCACTCCGAGAGGATCCCGAACTCGGCGACGTAGGTGCCGACCTCGACGATGTTGGTCTCCGGCCGGCTGACCGCGCCGGTCGCCAGGTTCACGTAGCGGTAGGGCAGGCCGGTCGGGGATTCGGTGAAAGCCGGGAGCAGCCGGTCCGCCACGTCGACGGCCAGCTCCAGCAGCCGCTGCTCACCGGTGCAGTGGTACGCGGCGGCGAGCCCGCCGACCATCCGGATGTTGGTCTCGAACACCTGGAACGGCGCATCGATGTCGAAGCTCAGGTTCTCCTTGATCCACTGCACGGCGCGCTCGACTTCGGAGTCGGCCTCCATCAGCCACAACGTGTCGATCGCCTCCACGAGGCTCAGCCCGATGGAATGGCCCTCGACGAAGAAGTCCTCCCGGCCGCCGGAGATCGGCTTGATGTGATCGGCGCCCATGGCCCGCTCGACGTAGTGCTGCCACGCCCACAGGAATTCGCGGCGGACGGCCTCGGCGACCGGCTTCCAGTCCCGCCGGGCCGGTGCCCCCGACGCCACCGCCGGCGACGCGGCCAACAGCCCGCCGGCAACGGCCGCGCCACCGAACAAACGCAGCGCGGATCTCCTGGGGATGCTTCGGGGCATCGCCGCCTCCTCACTGGACAACCTTGTCAAGCCGGGCCGGTTCACCGTCGTCGGAGACGCCGCGGAGGTCAATGCGGATCGCCGTTCTTGTCCGGTTTCGACACCGCGACGCGGCGTTCGGCCGCGCCGAATACCGCCGCCCGACGACTTGACCCGCGCGGCCGCGACAACGCCCCGCCGGCTCGGGTTCCGGCTGCGAGCATGGGAACTTTCCTGTCACCTCGGGCCGGAAAACCGCAGGATGGGAACCTTCCTGTCATCGATCGGCCGGGCCGGCGGGTCGCGCGGGCCGGGATCGGCGGGCGCGAGGATGGGAACCTTTCTGTCACCCCGCCCGGAACGCGGGGCTGGGTTGGGCCGATCAGCGGATGTCGTGGGGCCAGGCGTAGTCAGATCCGGGTAGCGGCATTGACAGGCGGCGAAGGGCTGCGATCCAATGCCGCCCATCATGACAACGTTGTCTGAGTCCGGGAACGTCCGGCGCGCCACGATGAACGACGTGGCGCGGCTGGCGGGCGTGAGCATCAAGACCGTTTCGCGGGTCGTCAACGCCGAGAGCGGCGTTCATCCGGCGACCGCGGAGCGGGTGCTGGCCGCCATCGACCAGCTCGGGTTCCGCCGCAACCTCAGCGCCCGCAACCTCCGCCGCGGCACCGGGACCGGCACGCTGGGCCTGGTCCTGGAAGACCTGGCGAACCCGTTCTACTCGATGCTGACCCGCGCGGTCGAGGAAATCGCGCGGGTGCAGGGCAAGCAGGTGCTGACCGGTTCGTCCGATGAGGACCCCGCGCGGGAACGCGAGCTGGTGCTGGAGTTCTGCGCGCGCCGCGTCGACGGGCTGATCGTGGTTCCCGCCGGTCACCAGCACGGGTACATCGCGCACGAGATCAACGCCGGGACGCCGGTGGTGTTCGTCGACCGGCCGCCGGGCAACCTCGACGCCGACACCGTGCTGATCGACAACGCCGGCGGCACCGCGCTCGCCGCCCGCCACCTGGCCGAGCACGGGCACCGCGAGATCGCTTTCCTCGGCGACGCTCCGGAGATCCACACGGCCGCCGAGCGGCTGCGCGGTTTCCGGGAAGGCTGCGCGCAGGCCGGTGTGCCGTTCTCCTCCGACCTGGTCCTGATGGGCCCGCACACCGACGAGTCGGTCGCGCAGGCGCTGCGTTCCACGCTGCAGCGCGCGACCGCGCTGGTGACCGGCAACAACCGGATCACCGTGCACGCGCTGCGCGCGCTGGCCGGTCGACCCCGTCGGCCGGCGCTCGTCGGCTTCGACGACTTCGAGCTCGCCGACCTCCTCGACCCGCCGATCAGCGTGGTCACCCACGACACCTGGGCGCTGGGCCGGTCGGCGGCAGAACTGCTGTTCGCGCGGCTGGACGGCGACCGCACGCCGCCACGTCGCCTGGTCGTTCCCACTCGGCTGCTCGCCAGAGGTTCCGGAGAGGTATCACGTTGAGTTCTGTCCACAATGATCAGTCCGGCCCGGCGGTTCCGATCGCCCTGCCGGCCAACCAGCCCCGCCAGTTCTACCGGGGCGGTGCGTCGATCGCCGCGCTGCGCGGCTCGGACGACCGCGAATTCGGCCCGGAGGACTGGGTCGCGTCCACCACGACGCGGTTCGGCCAGGCCGAGTCGGGCCTGTCCCGCCTGCCGGACGGGCGTTTGCTGCGCGACGCGGTGACCGCCGAACCCGAGCGGTGGCTGGGCGCCGAGCACGTGGCCGCCTTCGGCGACAGCACCGCGCTGCTGGTCAAGCTCCTGGACGCGGGGCAGCGGCTGCCGGTGCACTGCCATCCCTCGGACGCCTTCGCCCAGCAGCACCTCGGTTCCCGGTTCGGCAAGACCGAGGCGTGGATCGTGGTCGGTACCTCCGGCGCGAACCCGGTGGTGTACCTGGGTTTCCGCGAAGACGTCGCGCCGGAGACGGTCGCGCATTGGGTGACCACGCAGGATTCGTCGGCGATGCTCGGTTCGCTCAACGAGATCCCGGTCCGGCCCGGCGACACCGTGCACGTCCCCGCGGGCACCCCGCACGCCATCGGCGAAGGCGTGTTCATCGTCGAGCTGCAGCAGCCGACGGACTTCTCGATCACGTTGGAATGGCAGGGTTTCCTGGCCGATGCCGAGGGCGCGTTCCTCGGCATGGACCGGCAGACCGCGCTCGAAACGGTCAACCGCGCCGGTTTCGGCGATGCGGCGCTGGACTCGCTGATCAAGCGCACCGCGGACCGGTCCGAGCCCCGCGTCCCGCTGCTGGCCGACGACGCGGCACCCTTCTTCCGCGCCGAGCGCCTGCACGGTGGCGTCGAGCTTGAGCCGTCGTTCGGCGTGCTCATCGCGCTGGACGGCAGCGGGAAGTTGCGCACGGACGGCGGCGCCGAACTGCCGCTGCACCGCGGCAGCACCGCCGTGATCCCGCATTCCGCCGGGGCCGCTCAGCTCGAAGGGGACGTCACCGTGGTGCACTGCCGCCCGCCGGCCGCCGGGAGCCCGAGATGACCGAACCGCTCTTGGAAGCCCGCAACCTGGTCAAGCGCTACGGCAGCGTGGAGGCGCTGCGCGGCGCATCGTTCACCGTGCACCCGGGTGAGGTCGTCGCGCTCATCGGAGACAACGGCGCCGGCAAGTCGACGCTGGTGAAATGCCTTTCGGGCGTCGAGCAGCCGGATTCGGGGCAGATCCTGGTCGGCGGCAAGCCGGTGACGCTCGACTCCCCCGCCGCCGCCCGGTCGCACGGCATCGAGACCGCCTACCAGGACCTCGCGGTGGCACCGGACCTCGACCCCGCCGCGAACCTGTTCCTGGGGCGGGAGATCCGGCGGCCCGGGCTGCTCGGCCGGCTCGGCATGCTGGACAAAGCGAAGATGCGCGAGCAGGCCGCCGATCAGTTCGCGAAGTTCGGGGTGTCGCTGCAAGACCTGTCGGTGCCGATCGGCTCGCTGTCCGGCGGGCAGCGGCAGAGCGTCGCGGTCGCGCGCTCGGTCACCTGGGCGGACAAGCTCGTGTTCATGGACGAGCCCACCGCCGCGCTGGGCGTCGTGCAGCGCGAACGCGTGCTGGAGGTGATCCGGCGGGTTCGCGACACCGGTATCTCGGTGGTGCTGATCAGCCACAACATGCCGGAGGTGCTGTCGGTCGCGGATCGGGTCGAGGTGTTGCGCCTCGGCAGCCGGGTGGCGCGGTTCAGCGCCGCCGAGGCGACCCTGGAGGACCTGGTCGGCGCCATGACCGGTGCACTGTCGCAGGAGGACGCGAGCTGATGGCCACCCAGCAGGAAACACCCGAGTCCACTGTGGAAGAGAAGGCGCCGGCCCCGGCGAAGGGGCTCGGCGCACGGCTGGCCTCCTCGAACACGCTGTGGACCGGCCTGGTGCTCATCGTCCTGTGCGTGCTGTTCAGCGTGCTCCGCCCGGACGCCTTCCCCACCCTGTTCAACGTCCAGAACCTGCTGGTGCAGGCGGCGCCGCTGCTGATGCTCGCGGTCGGCATGACCTTCGTGATCATCACCTCCGGCATCGACCTGTCGGTGGGATCGGTGCTGGTGTTCTCCGGCGTCGTGTCGGCGATGACCATGGAATGGCTCAGCGGCGGCGACGCGACGAACGCCGGCTGGGGCGTGATCGCGATCGGCCTGCTGGTCGCGCTCGTCGGCGGCGCGCTGTGGGGCCTGCTGAACGGGTTGCTCGTCGCCGTCGCCCGGGTCCCGGCGCTGATCGTCACGCTCGGCTCGTTCGGCGCGGCACTCGGTGCCGCGCAGCTGCTCACCAACGGCATCGACGTGCGCACGGTGCCCAGCGCGCTGCGCAAGACCCTCGGCACCGGGACGTCGTTCGTGGTGGTCCCGAACCTGGTGATCCTCGCGGCGGTGATCACGCTGCTGGCGCTGTGGCTGCTGCACACCACGGTCTTCGGTCGCTACACCTACGCGATCGGCTCGAACGCCGAAGCCGCCCGCCGCAGCGGGATCAAGGTCACCCGGCACCTGGTCACCGTCTACGCCCTCACCGGGGTGCTGGCCGGGCTGGCCGGGTTCATGTCGCTGGCCTACTTCGGCACCACCACGATCAGCGGGCACAGCAACGACAACCTGAACGCGATCGCGGCCGTGGTGCTGGGCGGGACCAGCCTGTTCGGCGGCATCGGCACGGTGCTCGGCAGCGTCATCGGCGTGTTCATCCCAGCGGTGCTCGACGCCGGATTCGTGATGACCGGGGTGCGGCCGTTCTGGCAACCGATCGCGGTCGGCGCGGTCCTGGTCGCCGCGGTCTGGCTGGACCAGCGCAGGCGGCGGGCGCGCAACAACCGCTGACACTCGATCTTCGGCACAACGGCGTGTGGAGGTAAATCGCTGATGAGAACGCACAGAACCGCGCTGGCGCTGGGTGCGGCGCTGCTGCTGGCCGGCTGCGGGTCGGGCCAGATCGGTGACACCGGCAGCGGGCAGACCGATCCCAACAACAAGAACCTCGCCCTGATCACCGGGATGCGCGGCGAACCGTTCTACGTGTCCATCGAATGCGCGGCGCAGCAGGAGGCGAGCGCGCAGGGCTACCAGCTGAACTCGCAGGCCCCGGAGAAGTTCGAGCAGGCCGAGCAGTCGCAGATCCTGGGCGGCATCGTCAGCACCAAGCCCGGCGCGGTGATCATCGCGCCCACCGACGACAAGGCGCTGGCCGCGCCGTTGCAGCAGGCCAAGAGCAACGGAATCCAGGTCGTCGAGGTCGACACCGCGCTGGAGGACCGGTCCATCTCGGTCACCTCGCTGTCGTCGGACAACTACGCGGGCGGACAGCTGGCCGCGCAAACTCTGGCGCAGCTGGTCGGCGACAAGCCGGGGTCGGTGCTGGCGCTGAACACGAAGGCGGGCACCTCGACCACCGACGCCCGGGCCAAGGGCTTCGAGGAGGAGATCGCCAAGCACCCGAACCTGAAGCTGCTGCCCACCCAGTACACCGAGAACGAGGCGGCGACCGCCGCGCAGATCGTGTCAGCGACGCTGGCCGCGAACCCCGACCTGGTCGGCGTGTTCGGCACCAACCTCAACACCGGCGAAGGCGCCGCCACCGCGCTGTTCAACGCCGGCAAGTCCGGGCAGGTGCAGCTGGTCGGGTTCGACGCCAGTCCGAAGCAGGTGGACGACCTGCGCAACGGCCGGGTCCAGGCGCTGATCGCGCAGAACCCCGGCAAGATCGGACAGGAAGGCGTCAAGCGCGCCATCGCGGCGATCAAGGGCCAGCCGGTCGAACGGGAGACCAAGACCGAGATGATCGCCATCACCAAGGACAACATCGACCAGCAGGCGCAGTACTTCTACAAAGCCCACTGCTGATCGCCCGTGCCGGGGCCGGCTTCATCGCACCGGCCCCGGCACGGCGCCGGGCTACCTTGGGTGCATGGGCAAATACGGCGAACTCTTCCCCGGCCGGAAGCTCCAGCACGAAGGCGACCAGACCGGCATCTCGCGAGGGCACGACCCCGGCGGGCCGCTGGACCTGGAAAGCGGTGTGGTGTTCCTCGCGCCGCCCGAACGGTCCGCGGCCGACGAGCAGGACGACGACGCTGGTAGGGAAGCCGGCTGAGCGCCGCGACACCGGATCGGGGCATCACAGGCTGGTAGCGGATCGCCACAATCACACGCAGCGTCCACTTCGCTCCGTTAATGTGCCACGGGCAGGTGATCAGGGCCGTGATCACTCGCAATGTCGATCACGATCCGTGCTTGATCGTCATGCGCCGTGCCCGCACGTCAGGGGAGGAAGGAACGCCGTGCAGCCGTTTGGGAGCCCCGGTCTCGATCAGGCCGAAGCCGTCGAGGACGGCACCGCCCTGATCGGAAACCTCACCCCCGCCGGAGCCAACGGCCCCATCGCCCCGGAGCAGCGCAAAGCGCTCGCACAGCGCATCGGGGCGGACTGGAACCGGATCAGCTCGGCCGTCGCCGAACTGTTCGCCACCGGCGTCCCCGAGAACGACCCCCGCACCCAGCAGGTGATCCACGAGCACTACCGCTGGCTCTGCCACTTCTGGACCCCGGACCGGTCCTCCTACCTTCGGCTGGCGGAGATGTATGTGAACCAGCCGAAGTTCCGCCGCCGCATCGAACGCCGGAAGCCGAAGGGCATGGCCGACTACCTGCGCGACGCCATGATCACCTACGCCTGGGCGAAGCTGCGCTGACCGGCCGCCGGGCGGCGCGCGGTGACAGGAAAGTTCCCATGCACGCACCCGGGCTCGCGGTGACAGGAAAGTTCCCTTGCTCTCACCCCCGGTTCGGGATGACAGGAAAGTTCCCATGCTCGCTCCCGCACGGCCGGAAGTGACAGGAAGGTTCCCATCCTCTCGCCCAGCCGTGGAGGTCAGCGGCCTGCGGTGACAGGAAGGTTCCCTTGCTCTCACCTCGCCCGGCCGCGGCGGCGGCTGTCAGAGGCATCCCGTTGAATGACGGTCATGCCGAGGTGGGTGCTGCACATGGACATGGATGCGTTCTTCGCATCCGTGGAGCAGCTGACCCGCCCCACGGTCGCCGGGCGCCCGGTGCTCGTCGGCGGCCTCGGCCCGCGCGGCACCGTCGCCGGCGCCAGCTACGAGGCCCGGGAGTACGGCGCGCGGTCCGCGATGTCGATGGCCGAGGCGCGCCGCCGCTGCCCCGTCGCGGTGGTGCTCCCGCCGCGGTTCCGCGTCTACCAAGCGGTGAGCAAACGGGTGCTCGGCATCGTCCGGGAGGTTTCGGACGTCGTCGAGCAGGTCTCGGTCGACGAGGCGTTCCTGGAACCCACCGAGCTCGCCGGGGCCACCACGGCGCAGGTCGAGGATTTCGCCACGCGGCTGCGCGCGCGGGTGCACCGCGAGGTCGGCGTGACGGCGTCGATCGGCGCGGGTGCCGGTAAGCAGCTCGCCAAGATCGCCTCGGGACTGGCCAAGCCGGACGGCATGCTCGTGGTGCCGCCGGAGCAGCAGCTGGAACTGCTGTCGGGGCTGCCGGTGCGCAAGATGTGGGGCATCGGGCCGGTGACGGAGTCGAAGCTGCACCGCATCGGCGTCCAGACGATCGGCGAGCTCGCCGCGCTGCGCCCCAACGACGTGACGTCGCTGCTCGGGCAGGCGCACGGCACCGAGCTGCACCGCCTCGCGCACGGCATCGACGAGCACCCGGTTGCCGAACGCGCCGAAGCGAAGCAGGTCAGCGCCGAGACGACGTTCGACGTCGACATCACCGACCAGGCGAAGCTGCAGGCCGAGGTGACCGGGATGGCCGAGTCGGCGCATCGCCGGTTGGTGTCGTCGGGGCGCGCCGCGCGCACCGTGACGATCAAGGTCCGGGACTCCGACTTCACCACGATCAGCCGCGCGGAGACGTTCTCGTCGGCGACCAGCGATCTCGGTGCGCTCGCTGCGGCGGCGCGGCGGCTGCTGCCCGTCGCAGTCCCGCCGGGCACACCGATCCGGCTGGTCGGCGTCTCCTACTCGGGACTGGCGACCTCGGAGCAGGAGCCGCTGTTCGACAACCCTGCCGACCAGCAGGAATCCCCGGCGCCCGCCGCCCTGCCCGTCCCCGAACCGAGCCCGGAGCCGTCGACCCGGCACTGGCGGGCGGGTGACGACGTTCAGCACAAGGAGTTCGGGCACGGCTGGGTGCAGGGCGCCGGGCACGGTCGCGTCACCGTCCGGTTCGAGACCGCCACCAGCGGCCGCGGGGTGGCCCGCACCTTCGCCATCGACGCCCCGGAGCTGACCTCGGCGGACCCGATCGACAGCCTCGGCTGGTAGCCGTCAGGCCTGCGGCGGCGGGAGCTCCCGCTTGTACCGGCCGATCCACTTCTGCGGGGCGACTGTCTGCACCGCGCCTTCCAGCTCCTTCGGCAGCCTGCTGACCGGCGGCAGGTGGAACCGGTAGCGCTCGCCGGGCAGCCCCGGCATCGACGGCTGCTCCTCCACCCGCCAGCGGTCCAGCTCCGGGTGCCGCGCCGCGAATCCCGGATCCGCGGGGTAGAGCTCCAGCGCGTGGCGGCGCTCCGGCGCGACCGGGCGGCGGTGCTGGATCCACGGCAGCGTGCCGACCCCGACGGCCTTGATCTCGTCCCACGTGACGCCGAACACCTCGCCGCGGGTGCGGGCGTAGAAGCCGCTGCGGTCGAGCAGGAAGCCGCGGCTGTTGAGCATGCCCCGCGAGGCGGTGAGGAACCAGAGGAAGATCACGCCGAAGATGAGCTGCCAGATCCACAAGCCGACGCTGTTGCCGCTGTTGACCAGCGCCGCGGCGACCAGCACGGTGAGAAGCCCGCTGATGCCGCCACCGATGAGCAGCGTCTTGAAGCTGCTGGCGCTGACATCGACGTCGTGCGCGTCCGCGCTCAGCAGCGTCGGGCGGTGCCCGCCGCCGGGCTGCACCCGGGTGGCGGGTTCGGCGGCTCCGGCCGGGTCCGAGGTGTAACGGGCGGTGTTGCGGGGCCGTGCCGGGACGGTCGCCCGTTCCTGCTCGACCCGGTCAGCCCGTTGCCATCCCCCTGGAAGCCACTTCATGCCGTCCAGGGTAGCCACGCCGGAGCCGGTCGATCACCGACGGTGCGGGATCTCCGGGTAGATCTCGGGGTCGGCCGGGGTCAGGCTGTCGGTACGCGGAGGATCAGGGCGTCACCCTGCCCACCACCACCGCACAACGCCGCCGCACCAACCCCACCACCACGACGCCTCAACTCCAACGCCAAGTGCAACGCCAACCGCGCACCCGACATCCCGATCGGATGCCCCAACGCGATCGCACCACCATTGACGTTCACCCGCTCCTCATCAACACCCAACGCACGCATCGACGCGATCCCCACCGCCGCGAACGCCTCGTTGATCTCCACCAGATCCAGATCCGCCGCCTCGACCCGCTCC
>NZ_JBSGJZ010000035.1:0-85735 GCF_053605825.1 Saccharopolyspora sp. NPDC003752
CAAAATCGGCCGCATCGTCCAAGCCGCACTTGTGCTCACCCACTTCGAACACGGCCGACTCACCTAACCCCTTACTGAGATCACCTCATTGAAATCGAAGGTCTGATTTCCATTGAAATTGCGGGAAACCGGGATCCGGGCCGGTCACCTGGGGGCGATCGGAGGGGTCCGGGTCCGCAGGGGCGGTGGCGGAGCCTCGTGGCGCCGGACCTCGACCCGGGTCAGTTGGCCCGTGCAGCCCTGGGCCAGGCTCGAAGTTCCGATGTCCCGTGTCACCGCATTCGGGTTGCCGTGGATGCAGGTCGCGACCTCGGGCGCGCTCGGATCGAACCAGGCGCCGGTCGAGAGCTGGACCACGCCGGGCCGCACGGCGTCGCTGATCGCCACCGCCGCGAGGACGCTGCCCGTGGCGCTCACGATCCGCGCGATGTCCCCTGTGGACAGTCCTCGCGCCGCCGCGTCGGCGGGGTGGATGCGCATCGGTTCCCGGTCGTGGACCTTGGAATCCGCACTGGTCGCGCCGTGGTCGAGCTGGCTGTGCAGGCGGGTCGCCGGGTTGTTCGCGACCAGGAACAGCGGGAACTCGCCCGATCCCGGCGGGACCTGCAGCTCCTCCGGGACCAGCCAGGCCGGGTGGCCGGGGCAGTCGGCGTAGCCGAAGGAGTCGATGCGCTGCGAGAACAGCTCGATCCGCCCGCTCGGCGTCGGCAGCGGGTTCCCGGCCGGGTCGGCGCGGAACCGGTCGTAGAGGACCTGGTCGTCCGGCTCTCCCGGCAGGTCCAGCCGGCCGTTCTCCCAGAACTGCGCGAAGTCCAGGCCCGGATCGAAGTTCTGCCGCCACTGCTCGTAAAGGTGCTCCAGCCAGGCCCGCTCGTCGCGGCCCTCGGTGAACTCCTGCGCCAGCCCGAGCTCCTCGGCCAAGGCGGCGAAGATCTCGAAGTCTGACCGGGCCTCCCCGAGCGGCGGAACCACCTGGCGCATGGCGACCAGCGCGCGATCTTCCCTGGCGCAGCCCAGGTCGTTGCGCTCCAGCGTGGTCGTGGCCGGGAACACGATGTCGGCGTGCCGCGCCGTCGCCGTCCAGAACGGGTCGTGCACGATGACCGCCTCGGGGCGGTTGAACGCCTCCGCGAGCCGCGTCAGGTCCTGGTGGTGGTGGAACGGGTTCCCGCCGGCCCAGTACACCAGCCTGATGTCCGGGTACGTGCGCCGCTCGCCGTCGTACTCGTACTCCTGCCCCGGGTTCAGCAGCATGTCCGCGATGCGCGCGACCGGGATGAACTGGCGCACCGGGTTCACACCCTGCGGCAACTTCGGCAACCGGTACGGCAGCGGGCGCACCCCGATGCCGGCCATCGAGCCGTAACCGTGGCCGAATCCTCCGCCGGGCAGACCGATCTGGCCGAGCACGCACGCCAGCGCGATGCCCGCCCACAGCGGCTGCTCGCCGTGGCGGGAGCGCTGCAGCGACCAGCTCAGCGTCACCATCGTCCGCCGCGTCGCCATGGACTCGGCGAGCCCGGCGATCACGCCCGCGTCGATGCCGCAGATCTCCTCTGCCCACTGTGGACTCTTCGCGGTGCCGTCCGCCGCGCCGGAGAGGTACTTCCAGAACTCCTCGAAGCCCTCGCAGTGCGTGCGGAGGAATTCCTCGGCGTGCCAACCGCGTTCGATCAGCACGTGGCACAACGCCAGCATCAGCGCGGTGTCGGTGCCCGGCACCGGCGCCAGCCACTCGGCGTCGAGCTCCGCGGCGAGGTCGTCGCGCAGCGGGCCGACCAGCGTGAACCGCGCGCCGCGCTCCCTTGCCCGACGCAGGTGCCCGGCGACCGAATGCCTGCTGATGCCGCCCGAGTTGACCTGCGAGTTCTTCGCCGGGATGCCGCCGAAGCAGACGAAGTGCTCGGTGTGCTCGGCCAGCACCGGCCACGCCGTCGGGCGGCCGATGGGGTCTTCGTTGCCGACGACGTGCCGCAGCAGCGGCGTGGCCGCGCCCAGGCTGTAGGAGTTCACCGAGCGGGTGTAGCCGCCGATGACGTTCAGGAACCGGTGGATTTGGCTCTGCGCGTGGTGGAACCGGCCCGCGCTGCCCCAGCCGTAGGAGCCGCCGTAGATCGCCTCGTTGCCGTGGGTGCGGCGGACCCGGTCCAGCGCGCCCGCCGCAAGCTCGACCGCCTCGGCCCAGCTGACCTGCACGTACTCGTCCCGGCCGCGCACGCCCCGGCCGTCCAGAAAGCCCTTGCGCACGTGCGGCGCGAGCACGCGCACCCGTTCGTCGAGCGCTGCGGGCACGTTCCGCAGCAGCGGAGCGGGGTCCGGGTCGTCCGGATCGGCGATCACGTCCAGGCCGTCCGGCGTGCGGGCCGCGGTGAACAGTCCCCAGTGCGAGCTCTGCTGCCGATGCATGGTCACCTCAGCATCGTCGCAAACCAACTGCCCTCTGCCGAAGGCTTCGGCCGAAATCAGCGGAGGAGGCGGGCGGCGCCGACCTCGCGGACGTGGACCACGAGGTCGAGCCATTCGGCCAGGGACCCGCCGGAGAGGTGGTAGGAGGCGTCGTCGGCGGGGTCGTAGTGCGGGCCGATCAGCCGCGTCCGCGTCGGGGCGTCGAGCCAGGCGCGCACGTCCGCCGGGGCATCGGCGCGCAGGTCGAGCACGTAGGCGTCGGGCCCGGCGGCGAGCACGGCTTCGGCGAAGTCCGCGGGCGGTGCGGGCACCTCGTGGCCGCGCTGGAAGGTCAACCCGACGGGGACGTATCCGGCGCCGAAGCGTTCGCGCAGGTAGCTGCCCGCGTTGCGGTGGGTCAGCGCGCCCGGCGACACCGTGCGCGCCGCACCGTTGACGAGGTGCGCGAGGCCGCCCCAGTAGACGATCTTGTGCCCGGTGCGCTCGTGCCAGCGGATGGTGTTCTCGGCCAGTCCGCGCTCGATATACGAGAGGTCGGGCCCGGGCCCGACCGCCTGGTCCGCCAGGGCGAACCGCACCTGGTCGTCGGGGTGCCGCTCGTTGTGACTGCGGATCCACCGCACGGCGTCGAGGACTTCCTCCGTTCGCAGGAAGGACCGGGCGCCGGCCAGCACCTCGCGCGGATCTCCCCGCCCCGTCCGCACGTAGGCGTCGAGCTCGGCGCTCGCGACGTCGTCGCCTTCCAGCAACAGCGTCCGGAACCCCAGTTCCTCCACCAAGAACCGCAGCAGGCGGTGCGCGACGGCCGCCAGCTCGTGAGTTCCCCGGGACGACGCGCCGAGCGCCACGACCGTCGCGTCGCGCAGCCGGTCCCGGAGCGGGTGCAGGTCCTCGTGCGGGGCGCGGGGGTCCAGCGAGGTGAGCCGCACCGCCCGGCTGTTGATCCACTGCTCTGCTCGTTCCACGATCCGAACGTAGAACCTCCATCGAAGTGGAGGTCAACATCGCCGGACGCAGACTGTGCAAGAGGCACCCTTCTGCCCTCCAGGCTGTGCATTAAGCCCACTGACGACGAGCTGACCTGGTCTTACGGTTACCGGCTAACACCGGCGCCCATCCGAAGGAGCTCGCCATGGCCTCATCCGTCGGGGTCGACGACTACGCGCTGACCCGGGTTCCCGCCGGCGCCCGCTACTCCTGGTGGTCCGTCGCGGTGCAGCGGTTCGGCCAGGTGTCCGCGCTCAGCCAGTTCCTGCTCGGCGCCACCCTCGGCTTCGGGATGACCTTCTGGAACGCCTTCCTCGCGCTGACGCTCGGCGCGGTGATCCTGGAGATCGTCGCGATCTTCGTCGGCATCATCGGCGCCCGCGAGGGCCTGTCCACCTCGATGCTGGCCCGCTGGACCGGCTTCGGCCGCGCCGGGTCCGCGCTGATCGGCCTGGCCATCGCGATCAGCCTGATCGGCTGGTTCGGCATCCAGTCCGCCGTGTCCGCCAAGGGCCTGGTGGCGCTGGTCGGCGGGCTGCCGGAATGGGGCTGGGCGCTGGTGTTCGGGCTGATCGTCACCGCGGTCGTGCTGCGCGGGTTCGGCTCGATGGCCTGGGTCGCCTACGTGACCGTGCCCGCCTTCCTGGTCCTGGTCGGCTGGTCGATCGGCGTCGAGCTCTCGCAGCACGACATCGGCGCGCTGATGGCCTCCGCCCCGCCCGGCCCGCAGCTGTCGCTGCTGGAGGGCACCACGCTGGTGGCGGGCGGTTTCATCACCGGCGCGGTGATCACCCCGGACATGACCCGCTTCAACCGCTCCGTCGGCGACGTGGTCAAGCAGACGCTGGTCGGCATCACCCTCGGCGAGTACGTGATCGGGCTGGCCGGGGTGCTGCTCGCGCACGCCGTGCGGTCCGCCGACATCACCACCATCGTCACCTCCTCGGTCGGCTGGGTCGGCATCCTGGTGGTCGTCGCCGGCACCGTGAAGATCAACGACTGGAACCTGTACTCGTCCGGGCTGGGCCTGGTGAACTTCGTCGGCACGGTCTTCGGCAAGAAGCTCAACCGCGGCGTCGCGACCGCGGTGTTCGGCCTGATCGGCAGCGTGCTGGCGGCCGTCGGCATCCTCGACCAGTTCACCGGTTTCCTGACCGTGCTCGGCGTGGTGTTCCCGCCGATCGGCGGGATCATGGTCGCCGAGTACTTCATCGTGCGGCGCTGGCGGGGCGAGCTGGAGGCGTCGCGGGCGCTGGGCGAGATCCCGGCCGCCGCGCCGAACTGGGTGCCCGCGACGCTGGTCGTCTGGCTGGTCTCCGCGCTGGTCGGCGGGTTCGTCGAGATCGGCCTGCCGAGCATCAACTCGCTCGTGCTCGCGTTCGTGCTCTACGTCGTCGCCGGGAAGCTCGGCCTCGTCCGCGGCGTCGGCAGCACCCGTACCACCGCCGAGGTCGTGAGCGCTGACGCCGGTTAGAACCGGGCTCAGCGCTCACGACACCAACCCAGACAAGGAGTTCCGACTTGCGCATCGGCATTGACGTCGGCGGCACCAACACCGACGCCGTCCTGCTGGACGGCACCGAGGTGCTCGCCGCGGTGAAGATGAGCACCACCACCGATGTCACCTCCGGGATCGTCGCGGCCATCGACGGCCTGCAGCGGCAGCACCCGTTCGACCCGGCCGGGGTGCGGGCGGTGATGATCGGCACCACGCACTTCATCAACGCCCTCGTCGAGGCCCGCCGCCTCGCCCCGACCGCCGCGGTGCGGCTCAGCCTGCCCGCGGGCGCGTCGCTGCCGCCGATGGTGGACTGGCCGCAGCGGCTCGTGGACGCCGTTTCCGGGCGCAGCTACCTGTGCCACGGCGGGCACGAGTTCGACGGCAGGCACATCGCCGAGCTCGACGAGGCCGAGCTGCGCAAGGCCATCGACGACATGGGCCGCAACGGCATCCGCAGCGTCGCGATCACCTCGGTGTTCTCGCCCGTCAACCACGAATTCGAGCAGCGCGCGGCGGAGCTCATCGCCGCGGAACTGCCGGACGTGGCGATCTCGCTGTCCCACGAGATCGGCCGGATCGGCCTGCTGGAGCGGGAGAACGCGACCGTCATCAACGCCGCGCTGCGCGAGCTCGCGGCCAACATCGTCGACGGCCTGGCGTCGTCGGTGACCGGCGCGGGCATCACCGCCCCGCTCTACCTGAGCCAGAACGACGGCACCCTGATGGACGTCGACTTCGCCCGCCGCTACCCGGTGGCGACGTTCGCCTCCGGCCCGACGAACTCGATGCGCGGCGCCGCCGTGCTCTCCGGCCTGGACACCTGCGCGGTGGTCGACGTCGGCGGCACCACCAGCGACGTCGGCGTGCTCAACCAGGGCTTCCCCCGCGAGGCGACCACGGCGGTCAGCGTCGCCGGGATCCGCACCAACTTCCGGATGCCGGACGTGCTGTCGATCGGCATCGGCGGCGGCAGCCTGGTGCGCGGCGAGCCGTCGGCGGTGACCGTCGGGCCCGAATCGGTGGGCTACCGGCTGACCTCGAAGGCGCTGGTGTTCGGCGGCGACACGCTGACCGCGACGGACATCGCGGTGGCGGCCGGGCGCGCCGAGATCGGCGACCCGGAGCTGGTCAAGCACCTGGACCGCGACCTGGTGCGGGCCGCGCTGGAGCGCATCGCGGCCGACAACGCGGACGCGGTCGAGCGGATGCGGACCTCTGCGGAGCCGCTGCCGGTGGTCGCCGTCGGCGGCGGTTCGGTGCTGCTGCCGGACGAGCTCGGCGACGCCGGCGAGGTGCACCGGCCGGAGAACTACGCGGTGGCCAACGCCATCGGGGCCGCGATCGCGCAGATCGGCGGCGAGGTCGACCGGGTGTACGCGATCGAGCCGGGCCGCCGCGAGTCGGTGGTCGACGAGGCCAAGCAGGAGGCGATCGACCGGGCGGTGGCGGCGGGCGCGAGTCCGTCCACAGTGGACATCGTGGACTTCGACGAGGTGCCGATCCCGTACCTGCCGGGCAACGCCACCCGGATCCGGGCGAAGGCCGTCGGCGACCTGCAACTGGAGGTGTGAAGCATGCGCGAGATCACCTTGTCCGACCTGGACGACATCGCCCGCGGCGCGGCCATCCTGGGCACCGGTGGCGGCGGCGACCCGCACATCGGCCGGCTGCTGGCCGCCGCCTCGGTGCGCGAGCACGGCTCGGTTTCCCTGACGCCGCTGGAAGAAGTGCCCGCGGACGCCGCGGTGCTGCCGGTGGCGATGATGGGCGCGCCGACCGTGATGGTCGAGAAGCTGCCGTCGATCGAGCAGATCGGCCTGGCCGCCCGCACCCTCGCCGACTACCTCGGCCGCGAGCTCACGCACATCGCGTGCGCCGAGGCTGGCGGGGTCAACTCGCTGATCCCGGTCGCCGCCGCCGCGCAGCTGGGCCTGCCGCTGATCGACGGCGACGGCATGGGGCGCGCGTTCCCCGAGATCCAGATGGTGCTGCCGACGCTGTACGGCGTCGAGGCCACCCCGATGGCCATCGCCGACGAGAAGGGCAACCGCGGCGTTCTGGACACGGTCGACAACCACTGGGCCGAGCGGCTGGCGCGCAGCGCCACCATCGACATGGGCTGCTCGGCGATGATCAGCACGTACGCCATGACCGGGCAGCAGGCCCGCGACTCGCTGGTGCCGGGCACCCTGACGCTCTGCGCCGAGCTGGGCCGGCTGGTGCGCACCGCGCAGGCCGAGCACGCCGATCCGGTGGACGCGGTCGTCGCGCGGCTGGGCGGGCGGCGGCTGTTCACCGGCAAGGTCGTCGACGTCTCGCGGCGCACGGTCTCGGGCTTCGCGCGCGGCGACGCGCGGCTGACCGGCATGGACGGCGACACCGGCAGCGAGCTGGTGCTGCGGTTCCAGAACGAGCACCTGGTCGCCGAGCGCGACGGCACCGTCCTGGCCTCGGTGCCGGACCTGATCTGCACGCTGGACCGGGAGTCCGGCGAGGCCGTCACCACCGAGGCGCTGCGCTTCGGCCAGCGGATCGCGGTCATCGCCGCGCCTGCCGACCCGCGCTGGCACACCCCTGCGGGCCTGGAGCTGGCCGGGCCGCGCTACTTCGGCTACGACATCGACCCGGTGGGGGTCGCGCGGTGAGCTGGCAGCTGACCGAGGAACACCTCGAAGACCTGGCCCGCGGCGCGGCGCTGCTGGGCACCGGTGGCGGCGGCGACCCGTACGTGGGCCGCCTGCTGGTGCAGCAGGCGATCCGCGAGTCCGGGCCGATCACGGTGCTCGATCCGTCCGAAGTGGACGACGATGCGCTGGTGATCCCGACGGCGCAGATGGGCGCGCCCACGGTGGTGCACGAGAAGATCCCCAGCGGCGACGAGCCGGTGTCGGCGCTGCGCGCGCTGGAGTCCTACCTCGGGGCCGAGGCGAGCGCGACCATGCCGATCGAGTGCGGCGGGATCAACTCGATGATCCCGCTGGTGGTGGCCGCGCGCACCGGCCTGCCGGTGGTGGACGCCGACGGCATGGGCCGGGCGTTCCCGGAACTGCAGATGGAGACCTTCGGGGTCTACGGCGTGACGGGGTCGCCGATGGCGGTGGCCGGGGAGCGCGGCGAGACGACGGTGATCGACGCCGGCGACGACAACGAGCGGATGGAGTGGCTGGCGCGCGGCATCACCATCAGGCTGGGCGGCGTCGCGCACATCGCCGAGTACTCGATGAGCGGCGCGGACGTGAAGCGCACCGCGATCCCGCGCACGCTCACGCTGGCGCACACCGTCGGCAAGGCCATCCGCGAGGCCCGGGAGGGCAACGGCGATCCGATCACGCACCTCGGCGAGGTCCTGAAGGACACGCTGTACGGGAACCTGCGGGTGCTGTTCCGGGGCAAGGTCTCGGACGTGGAGCGGCGCACCGAGGCCGGGTTCGCCCGCGGGCGCGCGGCGGCGGTGTCCTTCGACGGCGAGCACAAACTGGAGCTGGAGTTCCAGAACGAGAACCTGGTGGCACTGGTCGACGGCGAGGTGCGGTGCGTGGTGCCGGACCTGGTGTGCGTGCTCGAATCCGAGCAGGCGGAGCCGATCACCACCGAAACCCTGCGCTACGGCCAGCGGGTCGCGGTCATCGGCATCTCCACCCCGGACCTGATGCGAACCCCGGAAGCACTGGCGGTCTTCGGCCCGGCGGCCTTCGGCCTCCCCTACGACTTCCACCCCGTGGAAGACCTCGTCGACCCCTGATCCCCAGTTTCAATTGAAACTGTGAACGGATCGGTCCCGGGTTCGGCGGAGTGCACCGGTGGTGTGCACAGTTTCAATGAGGTTTTTCCAGTCTCGTTTTGCGTGGCGGTGCGGGTAGCGGAACCTCAGAGGCTCCCTGACTGTGGGTGCCCCTCCTGATGTATGTCCAATACACGGCGGAGGGGCCGTCCTCGCCAGGAAGCCTCTGAGAACCCGCGGCGGTGCCGGTGTCGTAGGTGGGCTATGCGCCTGCGGCGCATGCGACACCCCATCGACGCAGCTTTACGACCCGCGGCTGCGGGCCGACCAGGATGAAAAAGGCGCAATTGAAACCGCGCACACCACCGGTGACCCGGCGATGCGCCCACCCGGGCTCGGTCTCCGCTGGTGGGGCAGGCTGTGGGGCATGCGCATCGGTCTGCCGGACGTGCCCGCGCTGGAGCGGGGCGTTTCGCTGCTCGGTTCCGGCGGTGGCGGCGACACCGTCACCGGCGCCGCGCTGCTGCGCAACCGGCTCGCCGCCGGTCACCAGGTGGCGCTCACCCCGGTCGGCGAGCTCGGCGCCGATGCGCAGGTGGTGCCGGTCGGCGTGGTCGGCGCGACCGCCGTGTTCGCCGAGAAGCTGCCCAGCGGGGCGGAGTTCGGCGCGGCCATCGCCGCGATCGAGCGGTGGACCGGCCGGCGCGCGGACGCGTTGGTCTCGATCGAGGTCGGCGGGCTCAACGGGGTCCTGCCACTGGTCGTCGGCGGGCAGCTGGGTCTGCCGGTGGTGGATGCCGACCTGTCGGGGCGCGGCGTGCCCCGGCTGAACCAGCTCTCGGTGGCCGCCGCGGGCAAGGGGCTGACGCCCGCGGCGCTGGCCGAGCCCGGCGGTCAGGTGCTGGTGCTCGCCGAGGCGACCGCCGCCGAGCTGGAGCGCACCGCGCGCGCCTTCCTCGCCGGTTCCGGCGGCTGGGCGGTTCTCGCGCTCGCCCCGATCTCCGCGCGCGAGCTGCCGTCCTGCGCGATTCCCGGCAGCATGAGTTCCGCGGTTTACCTTGGCGAGCAAGCACTTTCGGTGGGCGAACGATCCGGCGCCGAGGAGCTGGCGGCGGCCACCGGCGGGCGGGTGGTCGGGCTGGGCCGGGTGGTCGAGGTGTCGCGGCGGCCGGGCCCCGGCGAGCACGGCCGGACCGGGTTCGCCCGCGGCAGCGCGACGATCCTGGATCACCGGAGCCGGTCGCTGCTGCGAGTGGAGATGGAGAACGAGTACCTGTTCGCGATGCTCGACGGCGAACCGGTGGCGTCCACACCGGACGTTCTCGCGGTGCTCGATCGCCGCACCGGCGTGCCGATCCCCTGCGACGTCGTCCGCCAAGGCGTCGAGGTCACCGTCCTGCAGCTGCCCGCCGCGGAGTTCTGGACCGATCCGCGGCGCCTGCCGGTGCTGGAGCCGCGCGCCTTCGGCATCGACTGCGACCCGATCCTGCTGGAGGTGCGGCGATGAGCATCAGAGTGCGCCGGCTGCTCGCGCTGCCGGAGTGGCGCGAGTCGGTGGGAGTGCTGGCGGGCGACGTCGAGCGCATCGTGCGGCTGGCGCGGCCGATGGCACCCGACCGTCCCGTCGAGCCCGGCGAGCTCGTGGTGTTGGTGCAGCCGATACCGGCCACCGACTGGCGCATCGACGCCCTGCTCCGCCGGGTCGCCGACGGCGGTGGCGCGGGCGTGCTGCTGCCGGCCGGGGAGCTGCTGCAAACCACCCGGCTGCTCGCCGACCGGCTCGGCATCCCGCTGCTGGCGGCCGCCGCATCGCCGCTGGACCTGCTGATCTCCGCCCGGCTCCTGCTGGCGGCTCCCGCGCTCGACCGCGCGGACCTGGTGCTGGCGACCCACGAAGCGCTCGGCTCGCGCATCCGCTCGCCCGAGGAGATCGTCGCGACGTTGAACGGTCTGCTGGACGCGCCGGTCGCGTTGCTCGACGACAGCGGCACGCTGCTCGCCGGAAAACTCCCCCACACCAACGAAGTCCGCGTGCACGAGCCGGTTCCGCAGCGCATCGAGCTCGACGACAGCGTGCTGCTCGCGCACCCGGTGCTGCTCCCCGACACGGCTCGACCGACGCTCTGGCTGGCCACCGAGCTGCCCGACGCCAACGCGGCGCGGGCGGACATCGTGCCGCCTGCTCTGTCGGTCGCCGCCGCGGCGGTGCAGCGCTGGCTGCTCGCCAACCGGCTCGAACTCGAACGCGACGCCCGGTCCCGGGCCGCGTTGCTGAGCGACCTGCTGCGCCTGGACGACGAGCCGACCGCCGACCTGCGCCGTCGCGCGGCGGACGCGGGCTGGGGGCTCGGCGGCTGGCACGTCGGCATTCGGATCGGCAGTCAATCCACAGTGGACACCGTCGCGCGCGGCCGGGAAGTGGAGCGGGTGCTGCACGCCGAGGGCGTCGACGCGGTGGTGGTCGAGCACGGCGACGGCTGGACCGGCTGGGTCACCTTCGACCAGGAGCCGACGGCCGACCGGGTGCGAGCACTGGCCGCCCAGCTGCGCGCCGCCACCCACGAGCTGCAGCGCACGCTGGACGCGCACATGGGAGTCGGTCGCCCGCACCCGCAGGCGGACGGGCTGGCGACGACGATCGCCGAGGCCACCGACGCCGCGCGGATGGCGCGGACCCGCCCGGAGTCCGGCCGGTTCCTGCACGTCGACCAGCTCGGCATGGCCCAGCTGCTGCTGGAGTGGACCCGCACGGACACCTTCGAACCGGCGGCCCGCGCGCTCATCGCGCCGCTGCGCGGCCAACCCGGCGACCTGATCCGCACCCTGGCGACCTACCTGGACGCGGAGTCCTCGATCGCGGAGACGGCGGCGGTGCTCGGCGTGCACCGCAACACGGTCGCGGCCCGCATCGAACGGATCGAGCGCCTCCTCGCGGTCGACCTGAGCCACCGCGACGAGCGCCTGGCCCTGCACCTGGCCTGCCGCGCGGTCACCCTCGCCGAGGGCTAGGCAGGGCAGTCCCGTGAGCGCTTTGGGGTGCCATAGCGCCCCGAAGCACTCACGGACATCACGGTTCACCAGCCGAAGTGGTCGATCAGCGGCGTACGCGTGTCGGCGCACGCGGGTCGGGGTAGTCGGAGCTTGCGGAACTGGAGGAGGCTCACATGGTTCAAGTCGCAACCGAGCCGGTGATCGTCAAGACCCCCAAGGGCGACCTCGAAGGGGATCTCGTCGTGCCACCGCCTGCTCGGGCGGTGGTTCTTTTCGCGCACGGTTCCGGGAGCTCCCGGCACAGCCCCCGCAACCGCGCGGTAGCGGAGTCGCTGCAGTACTCCGGATTCGGCACCCTGCTGCTGGACCTGCTCACCCCGGAGGAGGCGAAGTTCGACCAGCGGACCCACGAACTGCGCTTCGACATCGAGCTGCTCGCCGAGCGGCTGGTGCCCGCGATCGACCAGCTCGACGAGTGGTCGGCCACCAGGCGCATGCCGATCGGGCTGTTCGGCGCCAGCACCGGCGCGGCCGCCGCGCTGAAGGCCGCCGCCCGGCGACCGGACCGCGTCGCCGCCGTGGTGTCGCGCGGCGGCCGCCCGGATCTCGGCGGCGAGGGGCTGGCATCGGTGCAGGCGCCCACGCTGCTGATCGTCGGCGGCGACGACCGCGAGGTGCTCAACCTGAACCGGCAGGCGGCCGAGCTGCTCACGTCGCTGCCGCTGACGGACGTCAAGATCGAGATCGTGCCGCACGCCGGTCACCTCTTCGAGGAGCCCGGCGCGCTGGACCAGGTCGCGGAGCTGGCCGCGAACTGGTTCCGCAACTACCTCGGCGCCGGGGTCGAGCGCTGGACCGGCCCGGACGGAGGTCACTGGAAGCCGCCGGAACCCCGCCGACGGCCACCGATCGCGTAGTCCTGCACAACCGAATAAGCGGGGATGCCGGTCGCCAGGGGTGCACCGTCGCGGACGCTGCGCGCCGTGGTGACCGCTGCGTGCAGCGCGGCGCGGTACAGCAGCGAGCCCGTGCTGATGCGCTGGACGCCGAGCTCCGCGAGGTGCTCGATGCGTTGTCCCGGCTGGAAGAGGATGTTGATCGGCACGTCGATCGCGTCCCGCAGCGCGCGGATGTCGTCGTCCGCCGCCATGCCCGGCACGAAGACGCCGTCCGCACCAGCGGCGACGTAGCGCTTCGCGCGGTCGATCGTGTCGGCCAGCGACGGTTCGTCGCCCAGCCAGTAGGTGTCGGTGCGGGCGTTGAGGAACAGATCCGGCACCCGCTCCTTCACCGCGCCGATCAGTTCTTGATGACGCGCGGGATCACCGAGCTCGTCTTCGAGGTTGATCCCGGCGATGCCCGCCGCGGCCAGTTCCCCGGCCAGCTCCGCGACCTCGCCGGGGCCACCGCCGAAGCCCGATTCGATGTCGACGGTCACCGGCCGCGGCAGGGCCGCCAGGCGACGGGCGAGTTCGATCGTCTGCGTGCGCGTGCGCCCCTCGCCATCCGGCAGGCCGTGGGCCGCGGCAACGCCGAGGCTCGTCGTGCCGATCGCCTCGAAACCGGCCTCGACCAGCGCCGCAGCGGAGGCGAAGTCCCAGGCGTTCGGCAGCAGCAGCGGGGCGTCAGCGTGGTGCAGCGCGTGGAATTCTCGGAACATGCCCGCACCATAGGACCGGGACGGTTCGGCAGCCGCCGAACCGTCGGTGTTGCAGGATGACCGCATGACGATGGCACGCGATGTCGCGCAACTGGCCGGGCTGCTGGCCGACACGACCCGTGCCGCGTTCTGCCTGGCGATGCTCGACGGCCGGGCCTGGACGGCGACCGAGCTCGCCGCGCACGCCGGGGTCGCCGCGTCGACGGCCAGCGAGCACCTGAACCGGCTGGTCGCGGGCGGGCTGCTGGTCGAGCGCCGGCAGGGACGGCACCGGTACGTCCAGCTCGCGAACTCGCAGGCGGCGGACCTGCTGGAAGCGTTCATCGGCCACCTGGGGCCGAGCCGGGAGCAGCCACGCGGCCTGCGCGCGGTCGGCGCCTCGGCGGCCCTGGCCAGGGGCCGCACCTGCTACGACCACCTGGCCGGCCGGATCGGGGTCGCGATCGCCGACGGCATGACCGCCGCCGGACTGCTCGACCAGGCCGGTGGGTTCGCGATGACCGAGGCTGGTGTGGACTGGCTGACCGGCACCCTCGGCATCTCCGCCGCGGACCTCACCGGCACCCGGCGCCCGCTGGCCCGAGCCTGCCTGGACTGGACGGAGCGCCGCTCCCACCTGGCCGGAGCGGCCGGAGCCCACCTCCTGCGCAGCTTCCTGGACAACGGCTGGATCAAGCGGATCGGCACGGGCCGAGCGGTTCGGCTGACCGATCCAGGCACCAAGGCCCTCCGCGATCTCCTCGCGATCGACGCAACGGCCCAGGGCCTGACGTGAACGCGGACATCCCCGCAGGTCAGCACCCGTGAGCACGTTGTGCCGCCAAATCAGCAAGAAACACGCACGGCCTGCGACCTGCGGATACCGCACCGACGCCGGGTACTGACGCAATTTCCATTGAAATCGAAGGTTCAATTTCAATGGAAATTGCGGCCACGCACCAGAACCCCACCACCCGACGAGGTCAAGTTTCCATGAAACCTGCCCCCCGAGGACCCCTGGGCCAGGTTTCAATGACTTTTTCATCCTCTACGCGGATGGCCTGTGTCCTGGGTCGTGAGTGGTCATGGCTGCTATGACAACCATGGCCACTCACGACTGCGGGACGTCGGGTCGTGAGTGCCTATGGCTGCTATGGCGACCATGGCCACTCACGACCCTGCACACTCGGGACCTGGCCTGACGCCGCAGACCAGGATGAAAGCGGCTTATTGAAACCGCATCCATGCGGCAGGCGCAGCCGCGCGGGACGAGACCGAGGATCAGCGGGGCATGCGGCGCCAGATCGCCTGCGGCACCAGCCGCATCACCGCGAACACCCAGCGCAGGATCGGCGGCACCCACACCACTCGCCGCCCCCGCCGCAGGGCGTTGACCGTCGCATCCGCGACCTGGTCGGGCGTGCTGGACCAGGGCGCGGGGCTCATGCCCCGGGTCATCCGGCCGATGACGAACCCCGGCCGCACGATCAGCAATCGCACGCCGCTGCCGACCAGCGCGTCGGACAGCCCGTTGGCGAACCCGTCGAGCCCGGCCTTCGCCGACCCGTAGACGTAGTTCGCGCGCCGCACCCGCACGCCGGCGACCGACGAGAACACGACGATCTCGCCGCTGCCCTGCTCGCGCAGCAGGTTCGCCAGGTGCGTCAGCACGCTGATGTGCGCGACGTAGTCGACGTGCACGATGTCGATCGCGTGCGCCGCGTCCCGCTCGGCCCGCTCCTGGTCGCCGAGCAAGCCGAAGGCGGTCACCGCGACGGCGATCGGCCCGTGCCGGTCGACGATGTCGCGGAGCAGCTCCGCGTGGCTGTCCACGTCCGAGGCGTCGAACTCCACCCGCGCCACGTCGGTGGCCCCGGCCTCGCGGAGCGCGGCCTCCTCGGCGTCCAGGTCCGCCGACCGCCGCGCCGCCAGCACCACGGTGCCGTGCCCGCGCTTGACGAGGCGCTCCGCCACCGCCACACCGATTTCGCTGCGGCCCCCGAGGACCAATACCGCTCCGCTCATCGCCGCAAGTCTGCCATCGGCGTCCCCGCCCGCCTCGCACCGGCACGAACGGCCTGTTCGCACCGCCCATCGAGGCGAACCCGTCGGTCCCACGACATAAGGTCGGCCCCCGGCGAGAGGAAAACGATGACGGTGCTGAGCCTGCGCGAGCTGAACCGCGCGACCTTGGAGCGGCAACTGCTGCTGCGCCGCTCCGAGCGGTCCGCGGTGGAGGTGATCGACCACCTCGTCGGGATGCAGGCGCAGGCGCCGTTCCCGCCGTACTTCGGCCTGTGGACCCGAATCGCCGGGTTCCGGCCCGACGACCTGGCACAACGGCTGCTGGACCGCAGCGTGGTCCGCATCGTGCTGATGCGCGGCACCGTCCACCTGGTCTCCGCCGCCGACTGCCTGCTGCTGCGCCCGCTAGTGCAGCCGATCATGGATCGCGGCCTGCGCACGAACAACCAGCACCGGGACGAGATCGCGGAGCTGGACCACGCCGAGCTCGCCGCCGCTGCCCGGGAACTGCTCGACGAGCAACCCCGGACGGCCGCCCAGCTCGGCCCGCTGCTCGCCGAGCGGTGGCCGGACCGGAAGCCGGCGTCGCTGGCGCACGCGGTCCGCAGCCTGCTGCCGCTGGTGCAGGTCCCGCCGCGCGCGATCTGGGGTCGCAGCGGCCAGCCGACCTATGCGACGGCCGAAACCTGGCTAGGGCGACCGCTGGACGCGGAGCCCGCGCCGGAAGACGTCCTGCGCCGCTACCTCGCGGCCTTCGGCCCCGCCACGGTCGCGGACATGCAGACCTGGTCCGGCCTCACGGGTCTGAAGGCGGTCGCGTCGAAGCTGGATCTGCGCAGCTTCCGCGACGAGAACGGCCGCGAGCTGCTCGACCTCCCCGACGCGCCCCGCCCCGATCCCGACGTGCCCAGCCCGCCGCGCTTCCTGCCGCCGTTCGACAACCTGCTGCTCTCGCACAAGGACCGCACCCGCGTCATGCGGGAGGACGACCGCAAGCGCCTGTTCGCCGTCAAGAACGCCGTGCTGCCGGGCACGATCCTGGTCGACGGCTTCCTGCACGGCACCTGGCGGATCGACCGGCGGAAGAACTCCGCGACGCTCCTGGTCGAGCCGTACCGGAAGCTGTCCGAAGAGGACGCCGACGCCATCGAGGCAGAAGGCCGCCGGCTGCTGGAGTTCGCTGAGCCGGATGCCGAGCACGGCGTCCGGATCGCCGAAGTCGATCAGTAACAGGTGTTTACCTGGCGCATTCGGCGGAATACCCTGCTCTTGATCGTTTCGACCCCGGACCGAGCGGACCCTTCCCCATGGCAACTGCTGACAGGCCGCAGATCGACACCACCAAGCCCAGCATCGCGCGGGTCTACGACGCCTTCGTCGGTGGCAAGGACAACTTCGAGGTAGACCGCCAGGTCCTGCAGCAGATCCAGAAGATAGCCCCTGAGGCGGTGCAGGTCGGCAGGCAGTGCCGGGCGTGGCTGATCCGCGTGGTCCGGTTCCTGTCCGGCCACGCCGGCATCGACCAGTTCCTCGACCTCGGCTCCGGGCTGCCCACCGCGGAGAACACCCACCAGGCGGCGCAGCGGCTCAACGCCGAGGCCCGGGTGGTCTACTTCGACAACGACCCGTCGGTCGCGGCGCACGGCCGCGCGCTGCTGGAGGAGAACGACTACACCCACTTCGCGGTCGGCGACCTGCGCAATCCCGCGGAGATCCTGTCCGACCCGGTGGTGACCAAGTACCTGGACCTGAGCCGCCCGGTGGCGCTGATCCAGTGCAACACCCTGCACCACGTCACCAACGACGAGGATCCGCAGGGCATCATGTCGGCCTACGTCGACGCGCTGGCGCCGGGCTCCTACCTCGCGATCTCGCACCTGCACAACCCGGCCGACGGCAGCTCGCGGGCCACGCTCGCGACGGAGTCCCAGCTGCGGTTCAACTCGATGATGGGCAGCTGCTACTACCGCAAGCGGGACGAGATCCAGGATCTGTTCTGCGGCCTCGAAATGGTCGAGCCGGGCCTGTCGTACCTCTTCGACTGGTGGCCCGACGGCCCGCGCCTCACCGAGCCGTCCGACGCCGAGTACAACCTCCTCGGCGGCGTCGCCCGCAAGGTCTGAAGAACGAGCCGGGGGTGTTCCGGGCGGTTGCCCGGAACACCCCCGATCTCGTGCCTGGATCAGCCGGGCTGCCGAGAGGTCCAGTGCCGCATGGCGTGCTCGACCAGCGCGATCAGGGTCCGCTTGGTCGACTCCCGGTCCCGGGCGTCGCACGGCCCGATCGGCACGTCCGGGCCGATCGCCATGGCCTCGCGGACCTGTTCGATCGAGTGCAGCATCTGGCCGTCGAACAGGTTGACGCCGACCAGGTAGGGCAGCCCGCGGTCCTCGAAGAAGTCGATCGCCGAGAACGAGTCGGCCAGCCGCCGGGTGTCCACCAGCACGACCGCGCCGATCGCGCCGCGCACCAGGTCGTCCCACATGAACCAGAACCGCTGCTGCCCGGGCGTGCCGAACAGGTACAGGATCAGGTCTGAGGCCAGCGAGATCCGGCCGAAGTCCATCGCCACCGTGGTGGTCGTCTTGTTCGGCGTGGCGCCGAGGTCGTCGACGCCGCGGCTGGCCTCCGTCATCACCGCCTCGGTGGTCAACGGCACGATCTCCGACACCGACCCGACGAACGTCGTCTTGCCGACCCCGAAACCACCCGCGACGACGATCTTCGCCGACGTCGACGTGGTGCTGCCCTGGTTGACGGCCTGCGGCGGCGCGGAGCCGAGCTGGGGCGCGCTATAGCCGACGGAGTCCACTCAAAACCCTTTCCATCAACACCATGTGTGGTGCGCTACCGCTTTCGCTCACCGTCTGGTGCACGGTGATCAACCCCAGTTCGGCCATGTCGGCCAGGAGCACGCGGGCGACCCCGATCGGCACGGACAACAGCGCCCCCACCTCCGCCACCGACCTGGGGTGCTGGCACAGCTCGGCGATCGACTGGTGCTCCAGCCGGACCGCCGCGCCCTGCTGGTACATGTCTCCCGTGGAGACCAGGGTTTCCAGCTCCAGCTTGTGGTTCGACCTGGTGCGCCCGCCGGTCCAGGTGTAGGAGCGGATGCTGGACGCGGCCGGCGCCTCCGGCTCGACGGGTTCGTCCGGGTACGGCTCCTGCCGGTCGTCGTGATGGCCGTAGTCGCCGTACTGGTCCTCGTACCCGTCGTCGTACTGGTCCTCGTAATACTCGCCGGGCTGTTCCTGCGGCTCGTCGCGCTTGCGCTTCTTGCGCCCGCTGCCGAAGGTGAACCCGTTGACGACGTGGGCGAAGCTGTCGTCTCCCGAGCTGTCCCGTCTTCGGCCCTGCCGTGGATATTCAGAGCGTCTACTCATCGCATCCTCACACCAGTTGGCCGGTGAACGCGTTCGGCGCCCCCTGCAGCTGCGACCGGATCTCCGGGGTGAGCATCTGGCCGACGCGCTCCACGAGCATGGTCATCTCGTAGGCGACCAGTCCCATGTCGCACTGCGGGGCGGCGAGCACGGTCAGGCACGAGCCGTCGCTGATGCCCATCTGCAGCAAGGTGCCGCGCTGCATCTCGACAATCGTCTGAACCACTCGTCCGGCCTCGAAGCACTTCGCCGAGCCCTGGGTGAGGCTCAGCAGCCCAGAGGCGACCGCGGCCAGCTGATCGGCCCGGTCCCTGGGCAACGTCGCCGAGGCGGTCAGCACCAGGCCGTCGGCGGACACCACGATCGCGTGCGCCACACCGGCCACGCGCTCGGTGAAGTCAGTGATCAGCCAGCCGAACCTGCGGGAAATCATCTCCTGAGCAGTCATGCAACCTCCTGTTCGTTGCCGCGGTGATCACGCCTTCGCGCTGCGGAATCCATGTCAGCCCTCGTCGGTTGCTCGATGCCGACCACGACTGATACCGCTCTGGAAGTCGGCCAGCCGGCCGCGGAGCTGATCCGCGTCGCGCTGGAAGGGTTCGGCCTCGACCGGACGCTCGGCGTTCGTCACGCTGCCCGGCACGAGGTGCGCCTTCGGGGTCCGGCGCGGCAGGCCCGCCTGGGTGAACGACGCCGGCTGCGGGTTCGCCGCGGCCTCCGCCGCCTCGCGCGCCTTGTCGGCGGCGAAGTTCCAGGCGTCCGGCCCGGAGGTGTCCGGGATCCACGATGATTCGGCGGCCGCCGGGCCGTCCGATCCGGCCGGCTCCGTCCACGGGTCCTGCTGTGCGGGCTCCGACAACCAGGAACCCGCCCCGGAGGTTTCCGCGGGCGTTTCCACAGGCACGTCGGCGGGGTGCCCGAACTGGACCCCGTTCTGGGCCAGCCGCCGGCTGATGTCCTCCGCGCTGCGGGAGGGCCTGTCGGTCGGCGGTTCCGGCTGCTGCTGCCCGCGCGGCACGCGGCGAGGCAGCCCGGACGAGGTGAGCGACGGCTCCTCCGGCTGCCGGTCGTCCGGCGGGAAGTCCGAGCTCGACGGGAAGCCCGCCGGTTCGCCCTCCGCGTCGGGCCAGCCGAAATCGTCGGCGGCGGCCCGCTCCTTCGCGTACGGGTTCTCGCCGGCCGGCTGGAACCACTGGGTCGATGCCTCGGTGAACAGCGGCGCCTCCGGCGCGGGCCGCTCCGCCGGCGGCTCGGCATCCGGCCAGTCGACGCCCAGGTCCGAGGACACCGCGCGCGGCTGCTGCGGGATGTCGATCGGCGCGTCGAAGAGGTGCTCCGTCGGCGATTCCTCCCGGGTGGGACCGGGCTCGAAGAGGCTTGCCGACGCCGGTTCCTGCCACGGCGAGCTGTCCTGCGCCGGTTCGGGCTGCGCACCGCGACGCGGCAGCACACCGGACGTCGGCAGTTCGGTGTGCGAGTGCCCGTTGCGCTGCCCCGGCGGCGTCGCCGTGGGCTGCAGGGCCGGCCCGGGTTCGACCGAGACGACGTGCTCGGCCGGGATCATCACGGTCGCCCGAACGCCCTCGACGTCCGGCCCGCCGTGCAGCTCGACGCCGACGCCGTGACGAACCGCCAGCCGTCCGGCGACGTACAGCCCCATCCGCCGCGAGGTGCCGAGGTCGTCCTCGTCCGCGTGGGCAAGCTGCTCGTTGGCCCGGGCGATCTCCTCGTGCCCCATGCCGATGCCCTGGTCCAGCACGTCGAGCACCACCGTGCCGTCGCCGGACTGGTAGCTGGACACCGTGACGGTCGTGTCCGGGGCGGAGAAGTTGGCCGCGTTGTCCAGCAGCTCGGCGACCAGCCGCACCAGGTCGCTGGCGGTGTGCCCGCGCAGCTTGACCGCCGGCGGCGGCTGCACCACGACCCGCGGGTACTGCTCGATCTCGGACACGGCGGCGCGCAGCACGTCCGCCATGTCGGTGGGCTGGGTGAAGCGGCGCGCCAGGTCGCTGCCCGAGAGGACCATCAGGTTCTCGTTGTTGCGCCGCATCCGGGTGGCCAGGTGGTCCAGCTGGAACAACCGCGCGAGCTGGTCCGGGTCTTCCTCGTCCTGCTCCAGCTGCTCGAACAGCCGCAGCTGCCGTTCCAGCAGGCTCTGGCTGCGCCGCGAGATGCTGATGAACACCTCGCCGTAGCCGCGCCTCAGGTCCGCCTGCTCCACCGCGAGCCGCAGCGCCTGCTGGTTCACCTCGTCGAAGGCGCGGGCCAGCTGGCCGACCTCGTCGGTGGTGTCCACCGGGAACGGTTCGACGACGGCCTCGGCGATCCGGCCCTGCCGGATGCTGGACACCGCCGCGGGCAGCTCGTACTCCGCGGCGTCCAGCGCACTGCTGCGCAGGTCGCGCAGCGAGCCGAGCAGCTGCCGGGCGATCACGATGATGATCGCGGCGGCGGCGATCAGCGCGGACAGCAACAGCACCGAGTCCCAGCCGGCGGCGTTGCTGGCCTCGTCCTCCAGCCGCGAAGCGGTGGCGCGCACGTCGGCCGCGAGGTCGTCGTGACCCTGGTCGATCAGCGCGACCGAAGCTTCGGTGGCGGCGTTCCAGGCGTCGCGCTGCACCGAGAACCCGCCGGAGAAGATGTTGTCGGTGCTCTCGCGCACGATCGCATCGAGCATCCGGTTGCGATCCACGATCGCCGGGGCGGTGAGCGTCTGGTCCAGCCGCTGCTGCCAGTACGCGGCGACGGTGGAACGAGCATCGCCGATCTTGCTGAGCAGACGGGCCCGCGAACCGCTCAGGTTCTCCAGCGCCACCGATTCGATGTCGGCCTCGGTCAGCCCGGTCAGCACCCAGGCCTGCTGCAGCCGCACTTCTTCGGTCAGGCCCAGCATGTCCTGCAGCGCGGTCGCCGTGCTGGACAGGCTCCGGTCGGCGACGCTGCTGCTCAGCGCGCGGTCGAGGGCCAGCACCGAGTTGATCACGCGGGTGTAGTCGCCGATCGCCTTGGCCGGGCTGATCCGGTGCTCGCGGATCTGCTGGCGGAGCTGCCCGAGCCCGTCCAGCAGGGGCCGGAGCTCGCCGTAGCGGTCGGCGATGACGCCGGTGTCGACGTCGGGCGAGGCCAGGATCTGTCCGAGGTCGGCGACCGCCCGGTCCACCGCGGCGGCCGGCTCCTCGGCCGCGGCGAGGTCGCCGTCGCCGACCAGGAACTCGACGGAGCGGGTGCGCTCGTGCTGGACCCCGACGAGCAGCGGCTCGACCTGGTCGACCGCGTTCAGCACGTCCGCGACGCGGCCGTACTCGGCGGCGCGGTCGACCTGCCACCGGATCTGCCCGATACCGAGCGTGATCGCGAAGATGACCGGCACCAGCACGACCGCGCCCAGCTTCGTCGGCAGCGACCAGTTGCGCCACTGCACGACGTTGTCGCGCACCCGCTCGAATCCACCCGCGGTCACGAGCGCCCTCCAGGCTTCGAGCTCAGGGCCTCGTGCAGGTCAACCAAGGTCTGGACCCTCTCGGGCGAACAATGCGTTCGAGAACGGCGCATGCGTGCGGTCCCGCAATCGTCGTCTGGGCTGTCGGGGGTGAAATCCAGCCGCGGTCGAGCACCACCCGACGCCCGGAAACGGCTTACGGCACGGCACCGTATCAATGCGTGATCAGATTCACTCAGAGTAACTACGAGCGTCCCCGGTTGGCGCATTTCGAACACTGGTACCGAACCGTGACCTTCCAGATCGCGCGACTGTCTTTCAGTGCCCAAGCACTATAAGGCCCAGGACCGCGGATAGCACCGGGGGCTTTTTCCCATTCCGCTACGACAAACAGGCGATGTAACACCGAGTGTTCGAACCCCACTCCGCACCCGGCGACTTTTTCACTCGTTCAGCCTAGAGCGGGGTAATCCACTTTGGTCGCGAGCGGCGCAAAAGACCTGGTCAACAAGATCGCAAGCGCCGAAGCCGGACCTCTGACCTGGCAATACCGGACAGTAACGAAGCGTCGACGACCGGCATCGCCGAGGCCCGCGAGCCGCTCCGCAACCGCCGAAACCACGTGGGGATCACCACACTGTCGATCTCGCGCGACACGTGGTTAGAATTCCCCGCCACCGCCAGGCCTTCAGCCGAGCGGCCAACCGCGAAGTTCCAGGAAGGATGCATGAGCAACGCAACGCAATCCGCGCTGCGCGGCGGCCCCCGCGACCAGCCCGGAAATCCGCGGGTGGCCTTCGGTGGAATCGACAAGAGCTCCGTTCGCGCGACTAACGAACGTCCTGATTTCGCCGCTATCCAGCAGAGCCCGGAATTCCGCGACCTGCGCCGCCGACTGAAATGGTTCATTTTCCCGGCTACGGCGTTTTTCCTGATCTGGTACCTCGGGTACGTGGCGATCGCCGCATACGCCCGGGAATTCATGGCCCAGCCGCTCATCGGCGAGATCAACGTCGGCCTGGTCATGGGTGTCGGCCAGTTCGTCACCACCCTGGGCCTGACCGCGCTCTACGTCCGGTTCGCCCGCCGCCGCATCGACCCCGAGGTCGACCGGATCCGACAGGACGCTGGGGAGTCCGACCAGTGAACGAACCGCAGCTGATCCCGGCCGACAACGCGATCATCAACACCAGCGTCTTCGCGGCGTTCGTGCTGATCACGCTGTTCATCGTGTACCGGGTGAGCAACCGGGGCACCTCCAGCGACTACTTCGTCGCGGGCAGCTCGTTCAGCGGTGTGCAGAACGGCATCGCGCTCTCCGGTGACTACCTGTCGGCCGCGTCGTTCCTGGGCATCGCCGGGGCGATCGCGGTCTACGGCTACGACGGCTTCCTGTACTCCATCGGCTTCCTGGTCGCCTGGCTGATCAACCTGCTGCTGCTCGCCGAGCGCACCCGCAACACCGGCCGCTTCACCATGGGCGACGTGCTCAGCTTCCGGATGCGCCAGCGCCCGGTGCGGGCCGCGGCAGCGTCCTCGACGCTGGCCATCACGATCATCTACATGATCGCCCAGATCGCCGGCGCGGGCGGCCTGGTCGCCCTGCTGCTCAACGTGCACGGCAAGTTCGGCCAGGCCCTGGTGATCGCCGCGGTCGGCGCGATCATGATGATCTACGTGCTGGTCGGCGGCATGAAGGGCACCACCTGGGTGCAGATCATCAAGGCCGCCATGCTGCTGCTGTCGGTATTGATGATCACGATCTTCCTGCTCGGCAAGTTCGGCTACAGCTTCACGAACCTGCTGCAGCACGCCGCCGAGAACAACCCGCACGGCCGCGACATCTTCGCCCCGGGCGTCCAGTACGGGAAGTCCGAACTGACCAAACTGGACTTCGTGTCGCTGTCGATGGCCCTGGTGCTCGGCACCGGCGGCCTCCCGCACGTGCTGATGCGGTTCTACACCGTGCCCAACGCCCGCGAGGCCCGCCGCTCCGTGGTCTGGTCGACCTGGGTGGTGGCGACGTTCTACATCTGCACCCTGGTCATCGGCTACGGCGCGGCCGCGCTGGTGGGCACGGACGCGATCCTCGGCGCGCCGGGCGCGGAGAACTCCGCCGCCCCGCTGCTCGCCTACCGGATCGGCGGCACGGTGCTGCTGGGCATCATCGCCGCGGTCGCCTTCGCCACGATCCTGGCGGTGGTGGCGGGGTTGACGCTGACCGCATCGGCGTCGTTCGCGCACGACATCTACGCCAACGTGATCCGCCGCGGCGACATCGACTCGGACTCCGTGGTGCGGGTCGCCCGGTTGACGGCGCTGGTGATCGGCGTGGCCTCGATCCTCGGCGGCATCCTCGTCATCGGGCAGAACATCGCGTTCCTGGTCGGCCTGGCGTTCGCGTTCGCCGCCTCGGCGAACCTGTCCACGCTGCTGTACTCGCTGTTCTGGAAGCGGTTCAACACCACCGGCACGCTGTGGGGCATCTACAGCGGGCTCGGCTCCTGCCTGCTGCTGGTGATCTTCTCGCCGGTGCTGTCCGGCTCGCCGGACTCGATCATCCCGAGCGTGGACTTCGCCTTCTTCCCGCTGAAGAACCCGGGCATCGTGTCCATCCCGGTCTCGTTCATCTGCGGCATCATCGGCACCTTCGTCGGCAAGGAAGCGGTCGACGAGGACCGCCAGGCGGAGATGGAGGTCCGCGCCCTGACCGGCATCGGCTCCCGAGCCGGCTGAGCGTCCCCGGACTTCCAGGCTCGTTCTGCGGAGCGGTGCGGGTGGCGGCCCCCTGCGGGAGTCACGGCCGCCGTCTGGACTCCGGGATCCCCGACTTGCGCATGACCAATTGGAAACGCTGGCGAACGGCCCCGGGACCTCGGTGTCCCGGGGCCGTCTTCGTATGCACGCACCGCAGCGGTGGCCCGACCGGTGCTAACCCACAGGTGGGCTCCGCCGGGTGCCCGATCGCCATGGGTCACCGGCCGTCCGGCCGCCGTGCTCGATTCCGCTCTACCCAATCGGATACTGCCGGGCGGCCGCAATTCTCCATAAAATGGAACTGCCCGCCATCGGGGCGCTTCGGCAATAGCAGGGGCAATGGGAAGCGATCCGGCGGGCGAATCGGGGGGGTATTCCATGCGAACGGTTCGCAATGCACTGCTCGCTGCGGTCACCGCCGCCGTCCTGCCCATGTCCGGGCTGGGAACCCAGGTCGTCATCATCGCGGCCGAAGTCAAGAACGGCCTGGTCGAGCTGGCCCAGAAGGCTTCCCACGGCCGGTCGGGCGACTTCCGCGAGTCCGGGGTGCTGATCCGCTCGGCGCCCGATACCGGCAGCGCCGCACGCGGCGTGGGAAATCCCGGCGACGACGTCAGCATTCGCCAGGCGACCCGCGGGGAATCCGTCCGCTGCCCGGACGGATCCGCGAATTCGGAATGGTTCGACATCACGAATCGCCGCACCCGCGTCACCGGATTCGTCAGCGGCTGCTTCCTGTGATCGAGTCGCATTCGGCCGCCGGGAATGGGCGGGTCAGAAATCCTGATCAGATCCGCGCAACCCGGCCGGTCGCAACCGACGCAGGCGCACGTGCCGCGCGAGCCTGATCACCGGCCGCACCGCGAGCTCGCAGCTGCCCAGCAGGAACAGCCAGGTGCCCGCGGTCGCCGTGGACTCGTGGAAGAACAGCAGGCTGCCGACGGCGAACCAGACGGCGATCAGGAAGTCGTTGACGATGCTGATGACCTCGTAGCGCCGCCGGATCAGCAGCTCCTCGCGCCCGATCCGCAGCACCAACTGGCCCGACTCGGCCGGATCTCGCATGATCCGATTGTCCGCGAGCCGGGCGAACTCCGCAGGTCAGCAGGGCTAGCCGACGGCAGCGGCGGCCGCTCGCCCGGCCTGCCGGCCGGAGAACAGGCAGCCGCCGAGGAACGTGCCCTCCAGGGCCCGGTACCCGTGCACACCGCCGCCGCCGAAGCCCGCGACCTCCCCGGCCGCGTAGAGCCCGGGCAGCGGCTCGCCCGAGTCCTGCAGGACCCGGCCGGACAGGTCGGTCTCCAGCCCGCCGAGCGTCTTGCGGGTCAGGATGGACAGCCGCACCGCGATCAGCGGCCCGGCGGCCGGGTCCAGCAGCCGGTGCGGCTCGGCGACCCGGATCATCCGGTCGACCACGTAGCGGCGGGCCGCGCGGATGGCGATGACCTGCTCGTCCTTGCCCAGCCCCGACTCGACCTGGCGGTCCCGGGCGACGATCTCGCGTTCCAGCGCGGCCGCGTCGATCAGCGGCTCGCCGACCAGGTCGTTCATCCCGCGCGCCAGCTCCGGCACGGTGCGCCGGACGACGAAGTCGGAGCCGCGGCGGACGAACTCGGCGACCGGCCCCGGCGTGGCGCCGCCGCCGCGCTGCAGCAGCTTCCGGATGCTGCGGTCGGTCAGGTCCGGGTTCTGCTCGGAGCCGGACAGCGCGAACTCGCGGCTGATGATGCGCCGGTTGAGCACGAACCAGGTGTAGTCGTGGCCGGTCCGCACGATGTGCTCCAGCGTGCCGAGGGTGTCGAAGCCCGGGAACAGCGGCGAGGGCAGCCGGCTGCCCTGCGCGTCCAGCCACAGCGACGACGGGCCGGGCAGGATCCGGATGCCGTGCCTGCTCCAGATCGGTGCGTAGTTGCGGATTCCCTCGGTGTAGTGCCACATCCGGTCCGGGTTGATGATGCGCCCGCCCGTGCGGGACACCACCTCCAGCATCCGCCCGTCCACGTGATCGGGCACGCCGGCGATCATCTCCTTCGGCGGCTCGCCGTAGCGCTCGGGCCAGTTCCGGCGCACCAGGTCGAAATTCCCGCCGATGCCGCCGGACGCGACGACCACGGCCTGCGCGTGCAGCTCGAAATCGCCTGCCACGTCGCGAGAACTCGGCTGCCCGCGCTCCACCGCGCTCGGCACGAGCACTTCGCCGCGCACGCCGGTCACCGCTCCGCCGCTGGTGATCAGCTCGCTGACGCGGTGCCGGAACCGGAACGTCACCAGGCCGCGCTCGGCGGCCTCCCGCACGCGGCGGATGAACGGGGCGAGCACCCCGGGGCCGGTGCCCCAGGTGACGTGGAACCGCGGCACGGAGTTGCCGTGCCCGGTCGCCAGGTGACCGCCGCGCTCGGCCCACTGCACCAGCGGGAAGAACCGCACTCCCTGCTCGACCAGCCAGGAGCGCTTCTCCCCGGCGGCGAAGTCCACGTAGGCCTCCGCCCACTGCCGGGGCCAGTGGTCCTCGGGCCGGTCGAACCCGGCGGAGCCGAGCCAGTCCTGGAGGGCCAGCTCGTGGGAGTCGCGGACGCCCAGCCTGCGCTGTTCCGGGGAGTCCACCAGAAACAGGCCGCCGAACGACCAGTGCGCCTGGCCGCCCAGGGAGGCTTCGGGTTCCTGGTCGACCAGCACGACCCGGCGGCCCGCGTCGGCCAGCTCGGCGGCGGCGACCAGGCCGGCCAGACCGGCGCCCACCACGATGACATCAGCGTCCAACGTCACTGCCGACCTCCGCACTACCGAGTGGTAACCGAGTGCCTGTATACCGCAGTCGGGGACGCTCCGACAGCCCGCCCGGCCGATCGCCGCGGCGCCGCGACATTGCGCGCAGGCGCGGAATTCCACCCGGTCGGGGTGTATCCAGCAAATTCGCTGGCATTCCGATCCGGGCTTCGGGAATCTTGTTTTCAGCGCGCCGATTTCGGTCGCTATCCACTCATTATCCGCCCAGGAAAGGGTTTTAGCATGTCCAAGTGCGCTTCTTCCGCCGCGTCGCGCCGAATCGCGATCCGCTCGTCCGCCCGGCGAGGGGTCTGGCTGAGCGGCCTCCGGAGAATAGTCGTCCCGGTGCTGTCCGTCCTCACCGCGATCGCGGTCGGCGCGGGCGGGGCCTACGCCGCGCCACCCGAAAGCCCTTGCCCCGCAGGGTCTTTCTGCACATGGCCGGAGGAGAACTTCACCGGCCAGTCGCACGCGGTCGGCCTCCAGGCGACCTCGCTGGAGCAGTGCGTCCGGCTCCAGCAGGGTGCGGAGGCGCGGTCCTTCGCGAACAACACCGGCCGCCCGGTGACGGTCTACCAGGATCCCGACTGCGACACCGAAGCGGAATTCAGCACGTATCCAACGGGTTCCCAGAATCCACGGGCGGCATACGTCGCGCGAGCAATCAAGATCTGGTCGCACTGACCGGCGAGAGCCTGCCTCGACAGCAATTCGCGGCGCAGGCGGAATCTCAGACGCCGTCGACGACATCCCGTTCGCGCATTCACCGATGCGCAGCGCCGATGCCGTCCCCCCGAGACGACGCCTGAGAACCCGCCGCAGAAACACGCGCAGCACCGATTCCCGGCAGGAACTCAGCGGACCAGGTCCCGCATCAGCTCCAGCAGGCGTTCGGCGGAGTTGGCCCAGGTGAACTTCGCCGCCTGACCTCGAGCCGCGGCGATCAGATCCGCACGCGCCCGGGGATCCTCCACGGCACGCACCGCGGCGGCGAAGCCCTTCGACGACCCCGGATCGAAGAACCTCGCGTGTCCCCCGGTCACCTCGTGGAAGATCTCCAGGTCGCTGCAGACCACCGGCGTCCCCGCGTTCATCGCCTCGATGATCGGCAACCCGAAACCCTCGTCCCGCGAAGCGGTCACCAAGGCGCTCGCCCTGCCGAGCAGCGCCTGGTAGTCGCTTTCGCTGATGCCATGCCAGAAAACGACATCGGCGTCCGGAGGCAGCTGCGCGCGCAATTCCGCCTCGCGCGCGGCTGCGATCCGGCTGACCAGGTGCAACCGGTGTTCCGGAAGGAGAGCCATGCCCGCGATCAACGTTTCCACGTTCTTGTACGGCATGAACGAGCCCATGTACACGAGCTCCCGCGGCCCGCCCGGCTCCGCACCGGAATCGGCGCCGGGCTCTCTGTCGCCGGCATCGTCCCCCGACGACGGAGACGGTGCATTGTGGACAACCGTCACCGAGCGCCGGGTGAGCCGGTGTTCCTCGATGAGCTTGCGGGTCGTCTCGCTGACCGTGACCACCGCGTCCGCCCGGTTGAGCATGACTCGCTGCGGCCAGAACGCCTTGTGGTAGAGCCGCCACGCGATGCGCACGGGCAGCGGCAAGAAACCCGGCGGCTGCGGGTGCCGGTAGTAGATCAGGTCGTGCAGCGTGAGGACGAGCCGGTAGTCGCGCCGGAAGCCGCCGATCACCTGCATCGGGCTGAACACGACGTCCGCGCCGAGCCGGTTGAGCGTGCGGGAAAGCCACAGCTCCCGCGGCGAGAAGGGGCTGTTGACCTTCACGTGCGGAACCCCGGACGGCAGCAGCCGCAGCTGCCGCTCGTCATGGATCAACATCGTCACCGGATGGAGGTGGTGCAATGCCTCGATCAAGCTCGCGCCGAAGCGGCTGATCCCGTCGTGCTGATCGGTTCGCGTCCAACGCGCGTCGACGAACACGTTCATCGTCGCCGCCCCGGCCTCGCCCGAACGCCGGCCGGAGGTACCGCTCCCGTGCTGTCCGAGGCCGGTCATGGCGTTCCGAGGAATCGTCGGATCGCTTCGGCCGCCGGTTCCGGCGTCTCGTAGTGCACCAGGTGGCCGACGTCCGGAATCACCACGAGTTCGGCGTCCGCGAACCGGGCCGCCAGCGCGCGCTGGCCGGCCAGGGGCGCGATCTCGTCGGACTCCCCCGCGATCAGCAGGACTGGCATCCCGAGCTCGTCGACGTGGTCCGCGACGGTGTGCGTCACCGAAGCCTCGAAGGTCTCGCTGAGCAGCGCCGGGCTGTGGAAGCGGCTGAAGTACCGCAGGTGGTTCTCGTCGATGAACCCGCGCAGCTGCTTGTCCTTCGTCCGCGTCATCGCCCGGCTCGCGGCGAGCACTACCCATCGGTTGCTCAGCAACGAGTGCCCGGCCCGGAGCGGCAACCGCTTGCCCAGCGTGTAGTAGGCGGAGGTCAGCCCGGAGAGCACCACGCGGGGCCCGCGCAGCGCGGGCGTCGAGATCGGGTTGATCAGCACCAGGCGCCGGACGAGCTCGGGCGAGCCCGCGGCGACGTGCGACGCCACGATCGAGCCGAAGGAGTGCCCGAGCAGCACCACCGGCCGGATTCGGCCGCCGAGCCGCTCGATGAGTTCGGTGATGACGTGCGCGTAGCCGGCGACGTCGTGCCGTCGCCCGGTCATCGGCCCGGAGTCCCCGAACCCGGGCAGGTCCGGGATCACGACGCGCTGGTCCGGCAGGCCCGCCGCGACGAGTTCCAGGCCGTGGTGGGTACCGCGCAGGCCGTGCACCATCACCACCGTCTCGGCTGCGTCAACCGGTTCGGTCGACGCGACCGGCGAGGTGGAACCGCTCTCGGCGAGGTGGTCGCGGTAGACCCAGTAGTGCAGCTCGGCGCCGCTGATGTGCTCCACCCGCTCCGCGGGCTGGAGTTCCGGGACGATCATGGTGGGTCAGCTCGCCAGCTCGGTGCGGATCTCGTCGAGCTCGACGGTGCTCTCCGGGTCCGTCACGTGGTGGTAGATCGCCTCGAACCGGCCCAGGATCTCGTCGATGTCGTGACGGGACACGAACCGCTCGCTGGCCGCGCCCATCCGGTCGATCGTCGCGCGATCGCTGATCACGTCGTCGATCGCCCGGGCCAGGGCGTGCACGTCCCGCGGCGGGTAGAGCCAGCCGTTCTCGCCCGGCTGCACGAGGTGCGGCAGGGCCATGGCGTTGGCCAGCACCACCGGGGTGCCCGCCGACATGGCTTCCATGGTGGCCAGGCTCTGCAGCTCGGCGATGCTGGGCATGCAGAACAGGTCCGCGCGGGCGTAGGCGTCCAGGAGTTCGTCATCGCTGAGGAATCCGTGGAAGTGCACCCGGTCGGCGATGCCGAGTTCCACCGCGAGCTGCTCGAAGGCGTCACGCCGGCTGCCGTTGCCGACGATCTCCAGCCGCGTCGGCACCTCTGTGCGCAGCAGCGCCATGGCCCGCAGCAGGTCGTCGATGTGCTTCTCCTCGTCGAGGCGCCCGACGAACAGCACGGTGCGAACGGCCGGGTCCGGGTTCTGCTTGCGGTAGCTCCGGGCCCGCCGCCGGTACCGCTCGACGTCGATGCCGCAGGAGACCGGCAGCGCCAGGTCGGTGAACCCGTTCTCCTGCAGCAGCTGGACGGCGCGCGGGGTCGGCGCGGTGACGAGCTGCGCCTTCCCGTAGTGCTTGACCAGGTTGTGCCACAGCAGGCGGCCGGCCGCCTGCTGGAGGAACTCCGGGACCTTGAAGTAGCCGAAGATGTTCTCCGGCATGAAGTGGTTGGTGGCGATCAGCCCGATGTCCCGGCGGAGCGCCGAGTTGATCAGGCCGCGGCAGATGAAGAAGTGCGACTGCACGTGCACGACGTCGGGCTGGATCTCGGCGATCAGCCGGTCCGCCTGGCGGGCCTGCCAAGGGAGGAGGCCGCGGATCGACGGGTGGAACGGCGAGCCGTAGGAGGCGACGCGGTGCACGGTCACGCCGTCCTCGACCTCGGAGCGCGACTCCCGGTCGGTCGAGTGGCAGACGACGTGCACGTCGTGGCCGCGACCGGACAGCCCGGTCGCCAAGCGGTGGCCGAAGTTCGCCGCCCCGTTCACGTCGGGGGGGTAAGTGGTCGCGCCGACCACGATCCGCATCGGGCGCCTGCTGGGCGGTTGCGAAGTCAAGTGGAACTCCCGTCAGGACGATCTGTCGAACTCGGTCCGGCAAGATCACTGCTGCCGTTCACAGTGTTCGTTGAGGTCGCAGTGGTCATGGTGGTCGAGGAGAACGCAGCGGCGGCGGGCTCGCTCCGTTCCTGGGTGTCGGGGTGGTAGCGGGCCAGCGCGAAGACGCCCGCGCAGGCCACGACGGCGCACAGGCCCTCGCCGGCGGCGGTCCAGGCGCTGACCTGGTCGGCCTCGCCGAGCAGGCCGATGCCCAGCCCCACCGCCACCAGCGGGTCGATCACGGTCAGGCAGGCCACCACGAGGTCCGGCGGGCCGCTGGCGTACCCGTGCTGCAGCAGCCAACCGCCGACGACCATCGCGACGACGATGCCGAGCAGCGGAAGCGGGTTGATGTCCAGCAGCTCGGTCGTGCCCAGCTGCTGAGCCACCGCCCGCATCAGCACCGACACGTACCCGTACGCCACCGCGCAACCGGCGGCGAAGAGGATGCAGCGGGCCTTCGAGCGGGTCAGCATCGCGAGCACGCCCAACGCCAGGATCGCGCCGGCCACCAGCTGTGTCGCCAGCAGCTGCTCGTCACCGGCGATCGGGGTGGCCGTCGCGCTGCCCGCGGCGAGGAAGACGAAGGCGCCGACGCCGCCGGTGGCCGCGACCACCGACAGCGCAACGCTGGGCTTGAGGTCCCGGGCGGTGATGCCCTGCTGCCTGAGGTTCAGCAGGACGGTGATCGGCAGCGCCAGCACGCCGACCGGCTGCACCACGCTCAGCGGTGCCAGGCCGAGCGCGCAGGCATGCAGGACGGTGCCGCTGCCGAGCGCGGCGAGGCCGCCCAGCCAGCGGGGGTTGCGGATGAGCTGGGCCTGGCTGCGGAGGCCGAGTCCGCGGCCGTCCATCGCATCGTGCACAGCGGCGTGCTGCAGCCTCGCCCCCACGGCATAACCGCAGGCCCCCAGTGCGGCGAGCAGTACCGCGAGCGCAGTCATCGTGGACCACGTCCCGCGACGGTGGCCGGATGGTGCTGCACGACCGGATCAGTCCTCTTCACCAGGCTGCGGGAACGTTCGGCTGCCGAACACCCTAGTGCGCGATCCATGTCACGTCCCGCTTTCGAGCCCCGCGGCGTCCGCCGCGTAGGCCTGCTACCAGTATCGGGCTCCGAACCCGCTGGTTCCCGCCTTCGCTGTCCGTCCACACCGCTCAATCTCGCGTCTCGCGAGTCCGGCTCACATCCGGGGCCGGACCCCCAATTTCCCTGAGACGTTCCGGGTTCGCACCCTGGGGCGTCCGCCGGGCCCCCAGGCCACGACGCCCCGGAACCGGCCCCAGAACCCCGCCGGACCTGCGTAAACACGCTGCGGCACCGACCCGGCCAACTCTCCGGGTAACCCGCACGCACATCCCGGCCCGCCCGGCGGGCATTACAGCAAAGCACGGAATTGCGGCGGCTCGTGAAACGCCAGACGAATATGCGTGAACCGATCCGGTGAACGAAAGTCGACCGCCAGGAGAAACAAGTGGAATGAACCCAACCAGTTTCGGAACCGTTGCGCTCGCGCACGATGGAGGCGCGCCGGACGCACCTCGCGCGTGCGCTTCTGCACTGTCCGCCGGATCCACGTGCACGACTGTAGAACAACGTCGCTGAGGACTTTGCCAGCAACACATCCCGACTCGCCCGGAGGACGGCGGCAGCGTCTCGACCGCAATCCCGCGGAATATCGATGCGCCGCCAAAAACACCTCGCCAGCAGGGAAATCGGAAACAATGAAGATCAACTAATCGTCTCGGAACCGGTGACGAATGCGACATCACGACAACATCACGCCCCGCAAACCGTTCGCGCACCGAAACAAATCGGTCACGACCCGTGATCAGATTCGGCTCATCCTCGGGACCGAAGGCAGATGTGCGCTCGTCCGGGTGAGACGATGCACTCGTGGCTGCCGACTCTGATGTCTCCCAGCACGGCCGGACCGCGAAGCCGGAGCACCCCGCCGACACCGACGAACGCAACGTGTTCGGCGCCAAGGCAGCCGTGGTGGCCGCATTGCTGGGCGGTGCGCTGCTGACCGCGCTCGCCGCGACGGCCTACACCGCAGTCGGCACCATCCCCGGCCTCCCCGACCCGCCGCCGCTCGTGCACTTCGGCCTGCCCGTCGCCCGGGCCGTGCTCGACATCGCGGCGCTCGGGACCGTCGGCCTGAGCCTGCTGCCGAAGCTGCTGGGCTTCGACCGCCCGAAGCACACCGAGCCGGTCATGGCGCTGGCCCGGCGGGCCACCGTGATCACCTCGCTGATCTGGATGCTCAGCGCCCTGGTCTCGCTGGTCCTGCACGCCGCGGAGCTCAGCCCCGGCCGGCCCGTGACCACCCAGCTGCTGATCGACTACGTCGCGAACGTGCCGGCCGGCCCCGGCCTGCTCGCCAGCGCCGGCGCCGGGCTGGTGTGCGCGGCGCTGGGCCTGCTCGCGGTCCGGTTCGGCGAGAGCGTCCCGGCGGAACTGCGCACCATCATCGCGCTGCTCGGCCTGCTCCCGATCCCGCTGACCGGCCACGCCACGGACTGGCAGTACCACGACTTCAGCATGATCTCGATGGAACTGCACGTGATCGGCGCAGCGATGTGGACCGGCGGCCTGGCCGCGATCGCGCTGTTCGTCGCTCCGCGCCGCGGGCTGCTCGCCGAGGCCCTGCCGCGATTCTCGAAGCTCGCCACCATCGCGATCGTCGTGGTCGGCGCCTCCGGGTTGTTCAACGGCCTGATGGTGCTGATCATCACGCCGACCGTCGGCCTGCCCGGCCTGATCAACACCGGCTACGGCCAGATCATCCTGGCCAAGACCGGCTGCCTGGTGCTGCTGGGCATCGTGGCGTCGCAGATGCGGTTCCGCCTGCTGCCCCGCATCGCGCGCCACCAGCGCGCCGCGTTGATCGGCTGGGCCGCTGCCGAGGTCGGCGTGATGGGTATCGCCTACGGCTTGGGCGTCGTGCTCTCCCGCGCCCCGGTCATCGTCTGACCGCGCGACAGCAGCCGGCGCCCGCGCTCGGTTTCGACCAGGTACGAGATGCCCCACCACACCGCGGCGAACATGACCACCGTGTACAGCACCGACCAGTAGTCGACCGGCGGCGCGGCGATGTAGGTCTGCTGCACCAGCAGGGCGAGGTACGCCACCGCGGTCACGATCGCCGCCCCGGCGAACGGCCGGATGCGCGGCGCCAGCCGGAACGACAGGTCGATCGCCACCGCCCCGGCGAGCAGGAAGAACGGCACGGTCGAGATCGGGAAGTCGGCCGCCGCCAGCAATCCCCAGGCCACGCAACGGAAAACGAGGTAGCCGGCGGTGATGGTGGTGGCCGTCCAGCGGCGCCCGACCAGCTGCCGGGCCAGCAGCAGCGTGCCCAGCCCGGTCATGACCGCCCAGGTCGGGTAGACCCAGTCCGGCACCGGGAGCGTGAAGGACTTGACGGCGATCCAGTCCAGCGGCCGTCCGAGGTCGTCGGCGGCGAACTGCAGCAGGATGTCCTCGGCGTAGGGCGTGCCGCGCTCCCACGCCGCCAGCCCGAGCACGCCGTATTCCTGGTGCTGGTTGAGGAACAGGAAGTTGTCCAGCACCGTGAACCAGAGGAAGCAGGTGATCGGGTAGTAGTACCGGTCGCCGCCGCCGTAGCGGGCCCAGCCGCGGAGCAGGCCGACGCTCATCAGCCCGGTGCCGAGGTAGAGCAGGGCGTGCGACGGGCTCCACGCTGTGATGTCCAGCCCGTTGACCCGGTGGTTGATCACGTCCAGCGGCGCGGCGACCAGGAAGATGCCCAGCCCCCACTGCATCCAGCGCAGCGTGGCGCGATCGGCGCCGATGCCGGTGTAGGTGTGGAAGACCACCAGTCCGATCACGATCGCGGTGCCGACCGTGTTGATCATGTGCGGTGGCGCGAGGTCGTCGCGGAGCCACCGGAAATGCCAGCAGATGTCCCAGGTGGCGCCCGCGATCTTGAGCGCCATCGCGATCACCCACCAGCGATAGAGCGCGATCACGAGTTCCGGGGGAGCCTCCCGACCCGGCTCGCCACGCGTCCAGTGGCTTCGGACCAGCTCAGCTGTACCCGCCATCGCGTTCACCTCCACCTTGCGCGATGTTCACGCGAAAAACGGTAGTCGGTACTGATCGCGAGTGTGCGGCAACGACGTACGCGGCAGTAACGTTTTGAGCAATTCGCCGGAAGAGCGCACGCCAGCGGAGCCCCGGACGCCCGTCACGAGGATCGCCGGGGGCTCCGCCGGGAGCACGGCACCATCTCAGCGCGGGATCTTCAGCACCTGGCCGACGTAGATCAGGTCCGGATCGGTGATCCCGTTGACCCGCGCGATCTCCCGCCAGTCGACGCCCAGCTTCTGCCCGATCTCGGAGAGCGTGTCGCCGGGCTGCACGACGTAGGTCTCCGCCGGCGGCGGAGGCGGCGGCGGTGGCGGCGGGGCACCGGCCCCGGTGAGCACCTCCAGCGGGACCAGCGAGACGTTCACGTCGGTGTCGCCGGCGATCCCCGGAACCTTCCCGTCCGAGGCGTGCTGGTGGATGGCGACCCGGTCGGTGAGGTAGCCGGGCTCGCCCGGCGGGCGCCCGTAGTGCGCGACCCACAGGAACACGCCGGGGTCGACCCAGGTCTCCGGCGCGAGCTTGCTCTGGAACCAGGACGTCGAGGCGTAGACCACGATCTCGTGCCGCCCGGTGTGCCCGCGGACCGCGTCGATGAACCCCTTGATCCAGCCGCCGAGGTTCGGCGCGTCGGTCTCCATGTCCAGGCACGGCGGCAGGTTGCCCGCCGCGCTGGAGTTCAGCCGCGCCAGCTGGGCGGCGAAGTCGGCCGCGTCCTGCTGCGGCGAATTCGTGTCCGGCCGGGCGAAGTGGTAGAGCCCGGTGACCATCCCGGCACCGCGGGCGCCGGCCAGCTGGGCGTCCAGCGTCGGGCTCACATATCCGATTCCCTCGGTCGCCTTGATGTACGTGAAGGCATATCCCGCGCCGCGAACCGCCCCCCAGTCCGGTTCCCCCTGATATCGCGCGACATCAATGCCCGGAATTCGCTCGGCCATGATCAACCCCCTGACTTCGGCCTTTCTGCAGTTGCCAAACTATCGAAGTCGGGCAAAGTGGCAGTCCCGCCGTTCAGGTCAAGATCCCCACCCGATCGGTCGATATCTGCGCAATGCGTAACGGATTCGCGGCGCCGTGAATTACCCGAATCGGGTTGCACTTAGCCGTGGCAAGACCTATTCGGCGCAGTCGCCAGTCACTCGATCCGCTGGTCGAGGCAGTCGATCGGGGCAACCGGAGCATCCGCCGCACCGCAGGTCACGAAGTCACCGACGGCGGAAAATCGACCGTGCGGGCAACCTCGCCAACGGCCGGACGTCTTCAGGAACAGCAGAGCAAATACCGACGACCCCGCCCGCGAGGCCGGGGGACGGGAGGTGGTCACCGTGACCCCGAACCGATTGCGGATTTTCGGCTCGCGGACGCTCCAGGCGTCCGGGGCCCTGCTGATCGCCGGGCTGATGGCGGCCTGCGGAGCGCACAGCGCGCAAACCGCGCAGACCGGCCAGGCAATCACAGCACCGGAGCAGAACGTCCAGCCGGCACCACCGGCGACGAGCACGGATGCACGACCGGATCCCCAAGCTTCCGAGGCCGCCGGGAACGGCCCCGCCACGGGCGGCAGCACGACGCCGGCCTCGTCGCCGGGGCGCGTCCAGCCGAAGAAGGTGGAGCGCTGCCACACCTCGATGCTCACGGGCTCGGTGGAGGGCGCCGAAGCCGGAGCGGGCCAGCGCTACGCCGAGCTGGTGCTGCGCAACTCCAGCAACGAGACCTGCACGCTCTACGGCTACGGCGGGATGCAGCTGGTCGACGCCTCCGGCCAGGCGGTGCCCACCAAGATGGAGCGGACGCCGAACCCCGGCCCGGTCCTGATCACGCTGGCACCCGGTGCGTCGGCCCGCGCGACGCTGCACTGGACGGCCGTCCCGCACGAGGGCGAGCCGATGGACGGCCCCTGCCAGCCGACTCCGGTGCGTGCGCAGGTCATCCCGCCGGACGAGACCGACGCGCTCCCCGTCACCTGGAACGTGGGCCCGGTCTGCGGGTTCGGCAGCATCGACAACAGCGCGTACCACCAGTGACGGCAGCGCGGCTTCGCGCGGAATCGGCGCTCCCGCACCGGGAGCCGGTCGATTTCGCGCGAAATCGCCGTTCGGCGGCGAAGGACCGGGGTTGGCCCGACCGGATGAGGTGTGCTGGGGTGGCGGCATGATCGAGTCAACGGATCGAGTGGTCAGCGGACGGCACGGCGAGCTGGCGGTGCGCGAGTGGTCGGGGACCAACCCCGGCTGGATCGCGCTGGTCGTGCACGGCTACGGCGAGCATTCCGGCCGGTACCAGTGGGTCGCGGAGCAGCTGGTCGGCGCCCGCGCGCTGGTCTACGCCCCGGACCACATCGGGCACGGCCGCTCCCCCGGCGACCGCGTCTACTTCGAGGACGCCGAGACGATCGTGGCCGATCTGGAGGAGCTCCGCAGGCAGGTCACCGCCGAGCACCCGGACCTGCCGGTCGTCCTCATCGGCCACTCCATGGGCGGGATGCTCGCCGCCCGCTACGCGCAGGAGCACCAGGAGCACCTTGCGGCGGTCGTGCTGTCCGCGCCGGTGCTGGGCACCTGGCACGTGCTGGACCTGCTGGAGCACGACGAGATCCCGGAGGCCCCGATCGATCCGGCGATCCTGTCCCGCGACCCCGAGGTGGGCGCGGCGTACATCGCCGATCCGCTGGTCTGGCACGGCCCGTTCAAGCGCGCCACGCTGCAGGCGATCGACGAGTGCCTGCTGGCCATCAACGACGGGCCGACGCTGGACCGGCCGACGCTGTGGGTGCACGGCGAGGACGACGAGCTGGTGCCGGAGGCCGACACCCGCACCGGCATCGACCGGATTCGCGGCGGCGAGTTCCACGAGCACATCTACCCCGGTGGCCGCCACGAGCTGTTCAACGAGACCAACAAGGCCGAGGTGATGAACGACGTCCTCACCTTCATCGGCCGCGAGCTGAACTCGTGACCACTGGCCTCCGCGCGATTTCGCAAGGACGAAGTCGGCGCGCGAGCCATGGCCGAAAATGAAGGATCATTAATAGTGGACGCCGAATAATCTCGATCATTACCTGTTCAGGTGAGGCGTGTCGCTTGCGCAGTTGCAGCTCAAGCTCTCCACGGGCAGCTTGAGGATTGCCGACGGGGGGGTCGGCGCCTCTGGGTGGGGCGGAGCGAGCGAGGTGGCCATGAACGTCGAGCGCGCACAGGACCTGATCGGCACTCCGGTGTTCGACCGCAACGGCGACCGCGTCGGCCGGGTCGGGAACGTCTACGTCGACGACGTGACCCACCAGCCGGAGTGGGTCACCGTGCGGATCGGCGTGTTCGGCGTCAAGGAGACCTTCGTGCCGCTGGCCGGCGCGACCACCGAGGAGAACCGCCTCGACCTGCGCGTCTCCAAGGACCGGGTGCGCAACGCCCCGCGCATCGAGGCCGAGCACGGCCACCTCTCCGACCAGGAAGGCCGCGACCTCTACCACTACTACGGCCTGGACCAGGGCGAACCGCCCGCCGAGACCGAGCAGCAGCTCTAGGCGGCTGCAGCTCCCGCAGGAGGGCCGCCCGCACCGCCGCGCGAGGTGAGCCGGGAAACTAGTTCCTGGCGTAGGACTCGGCGATCTCGTCGCTGGTGGTCAGCCACACGCCCTCGTGGCCGGTGATGTACTCCAGCGCCTGGTCCAGATACTTGGCCCGGAACGGCTGGCCGATGACGAACGGGTGCAGCGCCAGCGACATCACCCGCCCGCTGTCCGCCGACTCGGCGTAGAGCTGGTCGAACTGGTCCTTGACCGCCTGCAGGAAGTCCTGGCCGCTCACCCCGGTGCCCACGAACAGCGTCACGTCGTTGAGCTCGGTCTGGTACGGCACGCTGAGCAGGCCGGGCACGTTCAGCCGGTACGGCTGGTCGTCGTTGCTCCAGTCCAGCACGTACCGCAGGCCGAGTTCCGCGAGCAGCTCCGGCGTGTGGAACGTTTCGGTCAGCCCCGGCCCCATCCACCCGCGCGGGCGGGTGCCGGTCGCGGCCTCGATGGTGTCCACCACGTCCCGCAGGTAGGCGCGCTCCTCGTCGACCGGCATGTCCGCCTGCAGGATCGAGTTGTTCTTGCCGTGCGCCAACCAGGCCCAGTCGCGCTGCTTGCCCGCGTCGATGATCTGCGAGTTGTGCTCGGTGACGTCGGAGTTCAGCAGCACGCTGGGGCGGATGCCGTGCCGGTCGAAGATGTCCACCAGCCGCCAGATGCCGACCCGGGGGCCGTAGTCCCGCCAGCCGTAGTTCAGCGGGTCGGGCGCGAGGTCCCTGGTACCGGCGAAGATGCTGGTGGACGGCCGGTCGATCTCGTAGTGCTCGACGTTGAGGCCCACGTAGAACGCCAGCCGGGCGCCGTCCGGCCACCGCAGCGGGGCGCGGTCGACGATCGGGCTGTAGTCGAAGAGCTGGTTGTGCACTGCCGCCTCCTGATCGGGCTGCCGCGACGGGTTTTCCCTGCTGTCGCGGTGTTTTCCGGGTGTTGCGGCCATGCTCCAACCATCACACCAGTGTGAGGGTCAAACGGGTCGGCTGTGTCGTCGGGCACAAGCCGTCCGCCCGCGCGTCGCGACTTCACCTGATCATCCGTTCGACGTTCCGGTTCAGTGCGCGAGAATGCTTCTCGCGATGGCTGAGAACACCGAGCTCGAATTGCTGATCACCGTTGTCGTCGCGGCCGACGACGAGACCGCCGCCCGCGCCGCCTGCCGCGGCCTGGTGCGGCGGATCGACGGCCGGATCGTGGCGTCCGGGGACTGCTCCGACGAGGAGCCCGGCTGCTGGTCGGTCACGATCAGCCGGGCCAGCGAGGAAACCGCGCAGCACGTGGCCGGGTTGTCCCGCGCGGTACGCAACTTCCTGCGCGAGCTCGGGCCCGGCTACGCCAGGCACCGGGTGGCCTGCGAGCCGCCGACGGCGTGGACGGTGGTGGAACACCCGGAGCTGGTGGGCGATCTGGTCGCCGGCGGCGAGCGACTGCTGGTCGAGGCGTGGTCCGGCGGATCGATCCTGTTCGGCAGGTCCGACCCCGGCGACCCGGACGAACCGCCGGCGGAGGTGCCGGAGAGCATCGGCGACCTGGACGAACGCGGCAACCCCCGCCCGCGGCTGCAGCTGCTCGTGGACGTGGTCACCGAGCGGCGGGCGGGCGCGGAGTGGCCGGCGCGGGCGGTGGCCAGCCGTCTGTCGCACACGGCCGCGATCACCGAGTACGCGGTGGATCCGCCGCTGGTCCGGGTCGCGATGGATCTCGGGCCGGCGCTCGGCGACCTGCCGGAGATCGTGCTCGGCGCGATTTCGTCCCTCGGCGGCAACGGCTGGTCGCGGCTGCGCGTCGACGAACACCGCGCCACCGCCCGGTGGTCGGCGGCGCCGACGCCGCCGTCCGGCGTCGCGGCGATCGAGGTGTCCGCCGTCGAGGCCGAAGCCGGCGAACCACACTCCACAGTGGGCACCCCGAACCGCGGCTGACCGGCGATCGGCCGCAATTTCAATGGAAATCGAAGGTCCGATTTCCATTGAAATTGCGGGCACATCGGAAGGTGGAACGGGCAAAAGGGGCATTTCAGGAGGGCGTTCTGCCGGCCGGGTGATCAATTTCGCTGGTCGTCACGCACCGCGATCGCGTCGTGATCATCCGCACCCACCTGCCTGCGCCGTCGCCGCCACCGGGCGCTAACTTGTGGACCGATACAGCGTTGTGCACCACGGAGGTCCAGAGTCCAGATGGCGGGCGTCGAAGAAGTTCGCGCGGGAATTGCCTTGGCAAATCAGAAGATGCAGGAAAGCATCGCCGCCCTGCAACAGGGCAACCTCGCGCTCGAAGAGGCGCAATCGGCCCTTGTCACCGCCACCCAGGGCAGCTCCCAGGAGGAGATGCAGCACGCGCACGGCTCGCTCGCCGAGGTGATGCAGGTGATCAGCGGCGTGCAGGCGCAGATCAGCGCCACGATCAACGCCACCGAGGGCTACTCGGGCCGCCTCTAGGTCCCGGCCGCTCGGCGAGGACGGCGGTTTCGCGCGAAACCGCCGTCCCCACGCGCACCGGGCGGCGATTTCGCGCGAAACCGCCGCAACGACAGAAGTCCAACCCGACCTCGTAGACAGGCTCTGTGGCACCGTGTCGACACTCGACGAACTGATCCAGACGTTGCGCCTCGTGGAGGAACACCTGGCGGACGCGGGCGCCCACCTCGGCACCAGCCGGACCGCGCTGGCCGAGGCGGAGCAGGCGCTGGCGAAGCTCGACCCGGAACACCCGGAGACGGTGGTGCCGCCGAGCCTGCACCGCGCAGATGACCAGATCGAGCGATCCCAGGGGATGATCGAGCACGTCCTCAACACGGTGCGCGACTTCGCCACCCGGTTGTAGGACGCGGCGGTGTTCTCGGCTTTCGGCGCTCAACCGAGCCACATTCGCCCTCGTGCATGGGTGTACCAGGGGCCTGCCCGGCTCCTCGTCGAGTGGTATTTTGATCACGGTCTGTAACACGGGTTCCGAGGTGGGGCGTGGGTAAACGCAACGAGCGGCGGAGTCGGATCGAAGCGGCCTTCGAGCGCCTGCGAGCCAGCATCGCCTCCGCGCTCGGCGCCGCCGAGCAGGAGCACGACCGCGTCCTCGCCGAATGCTCGCAGCAGGAGTTCGCGCTGCGCATCGCCCAGGTCGGGGTGGCCGCGGCGGAACGCGAACCGGCGGAGATCGCCGACCCCGAGAACCCGGTCTTCCAGGCCGCGATGCAGGAGGCGCTGCGCGAGCGGGCGGAGATCTACGCCGAGTGGAGCGAGCAGGGCCCGGAGCAGCTCGGCGGGCTCGTCGCGGAGGCGGCTCCCGGCGCCGCGGGGCTTCCGTGGCCGGAATGGCTCGGCGAGGTCGGCACCCAGGACGCCGCCGATCCGCCGCCCGAGCTGTGGCGGATCGGCACCGCGACCGTCCCGGATTCGCCCGACCCGCAACCGTTCCCGGCCGCCGTCCCGCTGCTGGACGAGTCGCACCTGCGGATCGTCACCGATGGCAACCCGGAATCCGCCGAAGCCCTGGTGCAGAACCTGCTGCTGCGGCTGCTCAGCCGGTTCCAGCCCGGCCTGGTGCGCATCCACGTCTGGGACGTCGCGCAGCTGACCGGAACGCTGCCCGGGCTCTACCCGCTGACCCGCGCGGGCCTGCTGACGGCGCACGATCCGACCCGGCTCGACGAGATGCTCGAAGCGCTCTCCGACCACATCCGGCGGATCCACACCAGTTCGCTGGTGGGCGGCCACACCTCGCTGCGCTCGCTGGCCGCGGAAAGCGGGCACCGCTCGGAGCCCTGGCGGGTCGCGGTGCTGTTCGGCAACGGCGAGGCGCTGCGCGAGGAGCAGCAGCAACAGCTGCAGCGGATCGCGCGCAACGGCCTGGCCTGCGGCATCCAGCTGATCGTCGTGGACCTCTCGCTGACCGTGAACAGCGCGATCGAGTCCATCCGGCTGCTCGGCGGCGACCGGGCTCGCACCAGCATGACCGGGCCGGAAGCCGTTGTGCAGCTGGACGAATCGCCGTCGCGCAACGAGGTCACCAAGGCGTGCTCGGCGATCGCGGAGGCGTTCCTCGCCCGGCGGGCGCGGGTGCGGACCTTCGACGACCTGGTGCCGGAGCAGCTGTGGACGCAGCGCTCGACGGCCGGGCTGCACGCGCCGGTCGGGTTCAACGAGGGCGAACCGGTGTGGATCACGCTCGGCGACGGCAGCCCGCACACCCTGATCGGCGGCCCCAGCGGATCGGGCAAGACGAACTTCCTCTACGGCATGCTCGGCGGGCTCGCGGCCCGCTACTCGCCGGACGAGCTGGAGCTCTACCTGCTCGACTTCAAGGAAGGTGTGTCGTTCGCCCAGTTCACCCCGGGCCGCCGCGACCCGAGCTGGCTGCCGCACGCGCAGCTGGTCGGGGTGAACGTCAACACCGACCGCGAGTTCGGGCTGGCGCTGCTGCGCTTCCTGGCCGACGAGATGCGGCGGCGCGCGGAGTCCGCCAAGGAGCACGAGGTCACCAAGCTGGAGGAGCTGCGCGCCGAGGACCCGAACGGCCGGTGGCCGCGGATCGTCGCGGTGATCGACGAGTTCCAGTACCTCTTCGCTGAGCGCGACCCGGTCACGGCGCAGGCCGCCGCGCTGCTGGAGGACGTCGCGCGGCGCGGGCGGTCGCAGGGCATCCACCTGGTGCTGGCCAGCCAGGACGTGTCCGGGATCGAGGCTTTCTGGGGCAAGCCGGCGATCTTCGAGCAGTTCATCCTGCGGATCGCGCTGCCCAAGGCGCGGCGGGTGCTGGCCGACCAGAACAACGCCGCGCTGGAGCTGCCGCGCTGGCACGCGGTCGTCAACCACGAGTCGGGCGTCAAGCACGGCAACGAGATCGCGCGCATCCCGGACGCCACCGCGAAGAACACCTTCGATGCGTTGCAGCAGGATCTGTGGAAGCGGCGCGACGAGAGCGCCCCGCCGCCGCGCTTGTTCGACGGTTCGAACCTGCCAGCGCTGTCCACACTGGACGATTACGCGAAGCTGCGGGCGCCGGTGGCGGTACCGAAGGTCCTGCTCGGGCAGATCATCGACGTCAACGGCACGGCCGCCGCGGTCAGGCTCGTGCGCTCGCCGGGACGCAACATCGCGGTGATCGGCTCGGTGCTGGCGGATGCGACCAGCGTGCTCGGCACGGCGACGCTTTCCCTGGCGCGCCAATACGTTCCGGGCAGCATCAAGTTCACCATCGCGACCCTGCTCGACGACGTCGACGACGACGCCCGCGGGGTCGCCGAGGCGTTGCGCATCGACGGTCATGACGTCGAGCTAGTCGGCCTGGACGGCATCGAGGCCGCGCTGGCCGCCACCGCTGAGACGATCGACCAGCGGTCCGGCGCCGACGTGCCGCACGTCCTGGTGCTCTACGCCGCCGACGCGGCGCACACCACGCTGGAGCGCAAGGACCCGACCACCCGCGTCAGCGGGCTCGACCACCTCCGGAAGATACTCAAGCAGGGTCCCGAATTGCGGGTGCACGTGATCGGCTGGTGGCGCAGCGCGCAGCGCGTGAAGAACACCCTCGGCATGGGCCCGGTCGACGACATCGGCGCCTGGGTCGCCTTCGACGTGCACGGCCAGGAGCTGGCGGCGTTCGCGGCCGGGCAGGTGGTCAACTGGTCGCCGCGGGCGCGGCGCGGCCTGTTCTTCGACCGCGCGGTGCACTCCCGGCCCGAGGTGATCCTGCCCTTCGACCCCGGCGACCAGGCGAAGCCGGTGCCGGCGGTCCCGGCGCCGCGAGCGGCGGACGAGCGGTGCGAGATCCGGGAGGAAGCCGGTGACTGAGCAGATTCCGGCCGCGGAGCGGTACAGGGAGATCACCGCGCGGGCCACCACGGCCGCGCAGCAGCTGCGCAAGCACGAGCGCGAGCGGGCCGGCGAGCTCGGCGAGGCGGTCGCGGCGGGGAAGCAGCGCCGGGAGGCCGCCGACGAGCAGCGCGAGAAGGTGCTCGACGACGTGCGCAAGCGGTGGAACGCCGCGATGGAAGCGCTGTGGAACGAGCGGTGGATGCGGGTCACGAGCATGCCCGACCCGGACCGCACGGCCAAACCGTCCACACCGGACGATTCCCGTCGCGATGTCCAGCAGGCCTACATGGCGCTCTACAACGCGCTCGAGAAGCCCCGCTTCGCCGCGAGCCTCCGCCCCCGCCGCAAGAAGGACTCCTGACCAGGCCACGAACCACCGTTCCGCCTGGCTGGACCCGTGCACGTTTTTGGTCGCCATAGCAACACAAACCACGCACGGGCCCTGAACTGCGGAAACGGCTGGCCAGGGCTCACCTGGGGCGGCGAAGAGCTCGTCGATGTGGCAGCGCAGCACGGCCTCGGCGTCTTGGCCGGCGCGCTGGCCGACGAGCACTGCCGTGCCCAGCCCGTGGTTCAGCGCGATCAGGCGAGCCGCTTCCACGGACGCGTCGCGATCTCGCGACAGCTCGCCATCGGTCTGGGCCTTGCGCAGCGCATCGGCGAGCTGTTCTTCGAGATGGTTCAGTCCCGCGACGAAGGACTGGTCGGCGAGTTCCGGATCGGTCATCGCCAGCACCGCGTAGGAGGCGCCGACGAGGTGGAAGGCCCGGCTCACCTCGTCGGTCGGTAGCGCCTCGGCGAGGAATGCTTCGACGAAGGCGCGGCCCGACGGCGGGCTCGGCATCCGCTCCAGCCGCAGCGAGACACCGGCTTCGGCGGCCACCGAACGCATCGTCACGGCACTACACCGCCCTGCAAACGGGCCTCGGCTTCCTGCCGCACACCCTCGTGACCATCATCGCCGGGCGGCTCCTCACGCCCTGGCTGATGCGCCACGCCAGCGGCCGCACCTTGATCGTCGCTGACGCGCTGATCGCCGCGGCCGGGTTCGCGTGGCAGAGCCGCATCGACGCGGACGGCGGATACCTGGCCGGGATCCTCGGCCCGGCGATCGTCCTCTCCTTCGGCGGCGGCCTGCTGAACCGCCGCTCACGACCACGGTCACCGCCGGAGCGGACGCCACCGAGGCCGGTGCCGCCGCGGGTCTGATGAACACCACCAAGCAGATCGGCGGCGCATTCGGACTTGCCGCGCTGATGTCCATCTCCGGCACCCAGGATCCGCAGGCACCGGTGGACTACGCCACGGCATTCCAGGCCAGCGCGGGAATTCTCGTTGCGGCCGGTAGCGCTACCAGTGCGCCGCGACGGCCACCGCTGAACGGCGCCGAGCCTGGCCACGAGGGTGAACTTGGCGTTTTCGCGCGAAAACGCCAAGTCCCGTGCGGGTGGGCGACGGTTTCGCGCGAAAACGGCGACATCCCGGCGCGTCGCGGACCGGATCAGGTGGCGGCTTCCAGCAGCGACGCGGCAATGGCCTTGGCGCGCTTGGCCGGTTCCGCCGTTCGTTCGCGCAGGGCCGTGACGTTGGCCCCGTCGATCAGCAGCATCAGCTGTTCGGCCAGTTGCCGGTGGCTCCGGTAGCCCGCTTCCACCAGGAGGCCGTCCAGGTAGTCGGTGACCTCTTCCTTGTGCTCCGCCGCGACGCGGTGCGCCGCGCTGTCCGGGTCCGCCATCTCGACCATCGTGTTGATCGAGGCGCAGCCGCGGAAGTCCGGCGCCGCGAAGCGCTCCGCGAAGGAGTCGAAGACCGCCAGCGGCCCGCCGCCGCGGTTGGCGACGTCGGCCTTCAGCCGCTCCAGCACGGCGTCGGCGTAGCCGCGCAGCATGGTCACGACCAGGTCGTCCTTGCTGTCGAAGTGCCGGTAGAACGAGGCGCGGCCGACTCCCGAGGCGGCGACCAGCCGTTCCACTCCGACCGCCCGGATGCCCTCGGTGTAGAAGAGCTGCTCCGCGGCCTCCACGAGACGTTCTCGAGCGCGCGTTGCCATGCCGTCACGATATCCGAGCTTGCGCCAAAACGGAAACGATCGGTACCGTTCGCCACATGGAAACGATCGGTACCGTTTTGGGGAGCACCCTTGACCAAGACCGCTGAACCCACCACCGGCCGCGTCCCGCTCCGGGTGGCGGTGCTGGCGCTGGGCACGTTCGCCGTGGGCACGGACGCCTTCGTCGTCGCCGGTGTCCTGCCGGAGATCTCGGCGGACCTGCAGGTGAGCATCGCCGAGGCCGGGCAGCTGGTGACCGTCTTCGCGATCGCCTACGCCGTGCTCTCGCCGGTCATGGCGACGCTGACCGGCAACTGGCCCCGCCGCCGCGTCCTGCTCACCGCGCTCGCCGTCTTCGCGGTCGGCAACGTCGCCACCGCGCTCGCCCCGACCTACGGCGCGGTGCTCGCGACCCGCGTCCTCGCCGCCGCCGGCGCCTCGATGTTCACGCCGATCGCCGGGGCGACCGCCGCCGCACTCGCTCCGGAGGACCAGCGCGCACGCGCGATCTCCCTGGTAACGCTGGGACTCACCACGTCGACCGCGCTCGGCGTGCCGATCGGCACGCTGCTCGGGACGGTCGCGACCTGGCGCGGCACCATGTGGCTGGTCGCCGGGCTCGGCATCGCCGCCGGGATCGGCATCGCGCTGCTCCTACCGCCGGTTCCGACGCCGCCCGCCGCGAGCCTGCGCGAACGGCTTTCGCCGCTGGGCGACGGGAAGGTCGTCGCGATCCTGCTGACCACCGTCGCCGTGTTCATCGGGATCTTCGTGGTCAACACGTACGTCAGCGTGGTCGTCGGCGCCGCGACCGGCGGCAGCGGCGTGCTGCTGGCGGTGCTGCTGTTCCTGTCCGGCTGCGCCGGAACCGTCGGGAACCTGGTGGCCGGTGGCTGGACCGACCGGATCGGGCCGCGTCGGGTGATCGCCGCCGCGCTGGTGGTCAGCGCGCTCAACTTCGCGGTGATGCCCTGGTCCGCCGCCACTTTCGCCGGCGCGGTCATCGCGATCGTGGTCTTCGGGCTCACCTCGTGGAGCATCACGGTGCCGCAGCAGCACCGGCTGATCGCGGCCGCACCGGCTTCGGCGTCCTTCGTCATCTCGCTCAACGCCTCCGGCGGGTACCTCGGGTCGTCGCTGGCCGGGGTCATCGGCGCCGCAGCGCTGCCGTTCTCCCCCGCCGCGCTGCCCTGGGTCTCGGCGGCTTTCGTCGTCGCGGGCCTGGCGATGTCCGAGTACGCGAACCGTTCCGGAGCCCGCCCATGACATCCACAGTGGACACCCCGAGCCGCTGGGCCGTGCCGGTGCTCGGGTTCGGCACCTTCGCGGTCGGCACCTGCGAGTTCGTGCTCGCGGGCGTGCTTCCGCAGCTCAGCGGCACCCTCCGGGTCTCGATGAGCACGGCGGGCCAGGTCGTGACCGCCTTCGCGCTGACCTGCGCGCTGGTCGCGCCGGTGCTCGTCGCCGCGACCGCGGGCTGGCGACGACGCCGGGTCCTGCTGCTCGCGGTGGCGGTCTACCTGATCGGGAACATCGCCACGGCGGTCGCGCCGTCGTTCCCGCTGGTGGTCGCCGCGCAGGTGGTCGCGGCCGCGGGAGCGGGCTTGTTCGTGCCGACGGCGGCGGTCACGGCGTCCGCGCTAGTGCCCGAAGACCGGCGAGGCCGCGCCATCGCCGCCGTGACAACGGGTTTCACCGCCGCGACCGCGTTCGGCGCGCCGCTGGGCACCGCCCTGGGCGCCGTGTCCGGCTGGCGGATGACGATGTGGTTCGTCGCCGGGCTGGCGGTGCTGGGCCTGCTGGGCGTGCTCCGGCTGGTGCCCGCCGACGTGGCGGCGCCGACGCCCGAGTCGCTGCGCGCGCGGTTCGCGCCGCTGGCCGACCGGCGGGTACTGGTGGTGCTGGCGACGACGCTCATCGGCTTCACCGCCGTGTACCTGCCGTACACCTACATCGCCGCCGTGTTCGCGCCGGCCACCGAGGGGAGCGGAATCCGCCTGGCGGTGCTGATGTTCCTGCTCGGGGTGATCGGCACGATCGGCAACTTCGGGGCCGGCGCGCTGGCCGACCGGATCGGCGGGCGGAGGGTCGTCGCGCTCGCCCTGGCCTGGCTGGTGGTCAGCCTGCTCGTGCTGCCGCTGACCACCGGGAGCTTCGGCCTGGCGACGGCGGAGATCGTGTTCTTCGGCATCGCGGCCTTCGCGATCACGACGCCGCAGCAGCACCGGCTGATCACGCTGTCACCGGGCTCGGCATCGGTGCTGGTGTCGCTCAACGCCGCGATCCTCTACCTGGCCATCGCGGCGTCCGGCATCATCGGCGCGATCGGGATCGAGTGGGCGGGCGCTCAGCACCTGGGCCTCATCGCCGCGGCCCTCGCCGCGGTGGCGCTGCTCCTGTCCCTCCGCGACTGAGCTCGCGCCCGGCGTGGATCGGGTGGCGATTTCGCGCGAAATCGCCCCGGGGGGAACACCGCCGCAACGGGCCGGGTGCTCGCGAGGGACGATCGGGGCATGCAGGAGCTGTTATCCGCCGGCGCCGTCGCCGAAGCCACCGATGATCTGCTGGTCCGCTGGGGCGCGCAGGCGTTGACGCCGGAGTACCCGCACGAAGCCGGCGCCGCGTGGCAGCACGGCCGTGCCGTGGCCGTCTACGCGCCGAAGCTGTGCCGGCACGACCGCGTGCTGTTCAGCGGCCCTGCCGACGACGCGGCGGAGCTCCTCGCGCGGGTCATGGCGGAGGTGCGCAGCGACCGGCTCCGGCCGCTCGCCGACGCCGAACTCGCCGGGCCCGTCGCGGAGCGCCTCGGGCTGGACGTGCGCGCGACCTTCGGGTGGATGCACCTCGCCGCCGAGCCGCCGAGCGCCCCGACCGCGGGCGTCGAGTGGCTCACCGGCGCCGACGAAGACGCGATCGCCAGCCTGCTGCGCAAGGCGAACCCGACGTCGTACCTGTTCCCCGACGATCCCGGGGCCTGCCGCTGGGCCGGGATCCGCGGCACGGACGGCACACTGCTCGCCGTCGGCGCCGACTCCTGGCCCGCGCCCCGGCTCCGCCTGATCTCCGGCGTCGCCACCCACCCCGACCACCGCGGCGCCGGACTGGCCACGACGCTCTGCGCGTTCCTGACCGCTGAGCTCGCCCGCGACGGCGGCGTGGCGCTGATGGTCGACGCGGGCAACGAGCCCGCGCTCCGGGTGTACCGCGGGCTCGGCTACCGCTACCGCGCGATCACCGCGCTGGCCGGATGAGCTTGCCCGGGTTGAGGATTCCCGTGGGGTCGACGGCCTTCTTCGCCGCCGCGAGGACCGCGCCGCCGACGTCGCCGATCTCCGCTTCGAGCCACGGCAGGTGGTCGGCGCCGACCGCGTGGTGGTGGGTGATCGTGCCGCGGCCCGCGATGGCGTCGGAGGCGGCCATCTTCGCCCGCTGCCACTGGCCGAGCGGGTCGTCGGCGTCGCGGGCCGCCAGCACCGTGAAGTACAGCGAGGCGCCGGTCTCGTAGGCGTGCGAGATGTGGCACATCACGATCGGCGACTTGCCGTTGACCTGCAGGCTCCGCACCAGCGCCGTCCGCACCGCGGAGCGCAGTTCGCTGAGATCGGTCCAGTGCGTCGCGGTCTCCAGCGTCTCCACGCACACCCCGCGATCCAGCAGCGCGTCGCGCTGCCGCGGCCCCGAGAACCGGTGCGACCGCCAGGCCTCGCCGACCGGGCGGCCCAACCGGACCGTGCGGATTCCGCGCAGCGCGCGCAGGGTCGCCGACCGGCGCTGCTTCAGCTCGCCGCGCGAGGCCGCGTCCCAGCCGAGCACCAGCAGGCAGGGCTGCCGGATTCCCCTGCCGCGCAAGTAGGTCTTCAGAGACCGGGCCTTGAGCGCGCCGGAGAGCTCCAGCTGCACGTCGGTTTCGTCCACATCGGACAGCCGGGTGACATCCGCCAGCGCGCGCCCCTGCGCCAGCGCCCGCACCGCGTCGACGCCGGACTGCCAGCCGTCGACCACGAACGCCTCGTAGCGGCTCCGGGCCGGCGCGGGCCGGACGCGCAGCGCCACCTCGGTGATCACGCCGAGCGCGCCCTCGCTGCCGACCGCGAGTTGCCGCAGGTCGGGGCCCGCCGCCGACGCCGGGGACACCCCGAGCCGCCACTCGCCGACCGGTGTCGCGAGCCGGACGCCCTCGACCATGTCCTCGAAGCGGCCGTAACCGGCGGAGGCCTGCCCCGCCGACCGGGTCGCGGCGAAGCCGCCGATGGTGGCCCGCTCGTAGGACTGGGGGAAGTGGCCGAGCGTGAAACCGTGCGCGGCCAGCAGGGATTCGGCTTCCGCCGCGCGCATCCCGGCCTGCACCACGGCGATCCGCGAGCCCGGGTCGAGCGAGACCAGCTGGTCGAGCTGGGCCAGGTCCAGCGCGACGACCGCGGTCTTGCCGCCGCGCAGCGCGTCGACGCCGCCGACCACCGAGGTGCCGCCGCCGAACGGAACGACGGCGATGTCGTGCCGGACGCAGATCTCCAGGACGCCCTGCACCAGATCCGGGTCCGTGGGCAGCAGCACCGCGTCGGGCACCGCGAGCCTGCTGCCGCCGCGGCGGCGCATCAGGTCCGTGTACGACATCCCGCCGGCGCGGCCGAGCCGTTCGGCTGGGTCGATCAGCACCTGCTGCTCGCCGATCAGGGCCGCGAGTTCGGCGCGCGCCGCTTCCGGCAGGTCGCTCTCGGCGACCTCCAGCAGCGAGGCGGGAACCGCCGGCGTGGCGGTCTCGACCAGGCCGGTTCGCTGGCGCAACCAGCGCAGCGCGTGTGGTGACAACGGCGCAGCGGACGCCCCCGATGGGGTCCAGCTGCCGCGGAGGGTGTGTTCGATCAGGCCGTTCACCAGTACAGTGTTACACATGACGTCGCAATGTCACAGCACGCGAGGTGACAGCACCCCGCCGGCGCCCGCCCGCCCGGCCCGCCAGGCGGCCAACCGGGTCGGCGATGCCGAACTGCTGAACGCCGCCCGGGAGTGCGTGCTGGCCAACGGCGTCCGGCGCACCACGCTGACGGAGATCGCGCGGCGCGCCGGGGTCAGCCGGATGACGCTGTACCGGCGGTTCCCCGACGTCGACAGCCTGGTCACCGCGCTGGTGACGGTGGAGTTCGGCGAGATCCTGCAGCTGGCCGGCGCCGAGCAGGAGACCGGCAACGGCCGGCAGCTCCTGGTCGCGAGGACGGTCCGCGGCATCCGGCTGCTGCAGGCGGCGCCGCTGCTGCAGCGGGTGCTGGAGACCGACGCCGAACTCCTGCTGCCCTACCTGGTCGAGCGGCTCGGCAGCACCCAGCTCGCCGCCGAGGGGTTCATCCGCGAGTACCTCGTGCGGGGCCACGAGGACGGCTCGATCCGCCGCGCCGATCCGGCCGTGCAGGCGCGTGCCCTGCTGCTGCTCGTGCAGTCGTTCGTCATCTCCGCCCGCCCGGCCTCCGGCGACATCGACCCGGCGGCCCTGACCACCGAACTGGCCCACCTCCTCGACGGCGCCCTCGGCCCGGAGCCCACCGATGCCTGACCACCCCGGTTTTCGGCAGTTTCACTTGAAACTGCGCCGAACCCGTCGACTGATCGCAGTTTCAATTGAAACTGCGGCCCCCGGTACCCCACCGACCCGCCCGGAGGTCCGATGATCACCACCCCGCTGCCCGCCGGTTCGCTGCGCGCCACCTCGCTGAACGCCGCGCGCCGCGCCGCCGACCTGTCCGCAGTCGCCGAAGACGAGGTGGACCTGCTGGTGGTCGGCGGCGGCGTGACCGGCGCCGGAACGGCCCTGGACGCAGCCGCGCGCGGACTCTCGGTCGCCCTGGTGGAGGCCGAGGACCTCGCCTGGGGAACGTCCCGCTGGTCCAGCAAGCTCGTGCACGGCGGCCTGCGCTACCTGGCGCACGGCGATATCGCGCTGGCGCGTGAATGCGCCGTCGAGCGCAACGTGCTGATGACGCGCACCGCGCCGCACCTCGTGCGGACGCTCCCGCAGCTCATCCCGCTGCACGGCAGCGTGTCGCGCCGCTCCGAGCTGGTGCTCGCCGCCGGGCTGCACGCCGGCGACGCGCTGCGCCGCACGGCTCGCACCCCGTCCGACGTGCTCCCGCCGCCCCGGCGGATTCCCGCCGCGGAGGCGCTCGCGCTCATCCCGGGCCTGCGCTCCGCCGACCTGCGCGGCGGCCTGCTCAGCTTCGACGGCCAGCTCGTCGACGATGCGCGGCTGGTCGTCGCGCTGGCGCGCACCGCGGCCGGTTTCGGCGCCCGCATCCTGACCCGCGTGCGCGTGCGCGAGCTCGACGGCCGCGGCGCCGACGCGGTGGATCAGCAGACCGGCGAATCGCTGCGGATCCGGGCCCGTTCGGTGGTGAACGCGGCCGGGGTGTGGGCCGGCGAGCTCGCGCCGGACGTCGAACTGCGGCCGTCGCGCGGGTCGCACCTGCTGGTCGACGCGGAGGCCGCCGGGATCGCCGGGACCGCGCTGGTCGCGCCGATCCCGGGTGAGTCGGGCCGGTTCCTGCTGCTCCTGCCGCAGCCCGACGGCCGCGCCCTGCTCGGGCTGACCGACGAGCCGGTGCCCGGGCCGATCCCGTCCGTTCCCGAGGTTCCGCAGTCCGATGTGGACTTCCTGCTCGCGGGCGTGCGCGACGCGCTGGGGCAGCCGTTGGAGCGCAAGCACGTCCTCGGTTCGTTCGCCGGGCTCCGGCCGCTGCTGGCGCAGCCGGGTGGCAAGGGGTCGGCGGACCTGTCGCGCCGGCACGCGGTGCTGACCTCGCCGGACGGCGTGGTGACCGTGGTCGGCGGGAAGCTCACCACCTACCGGAAGATGGCCGCCGAGGCGGTCGATGCGGCGGTGCGCACCGGCGGGCTGCCCGCCGGACCGTCGCGCACCGCGGCCGTGGCGCTGGTCGGCGCCGCACCGCGGCGGCACCTGACCGATGTCGAGGCGGCGGCTCGGCTGATCGCGAAGTACGGCACCGAGGCCGCGCGCGTCGCCGCGTTGGCCGAGTTCGACCCGGATCTCGCGGAGCCGATCGCGCCGGGCCTGCAGCTCACGGCCGCCGAGGTGCTCTGGGCGATCCGCCACGAAGGCGCGCTCGACGCGGCGGACGTCCTGGACCGGCGCAGCCGGGTCGGGCTGAACCCGGCGGAACGCGAGTCGGCCCTCCCGTCGGTCGAAGCTCTCGTCGAACGCGCGCTGCACGGCGTTTCGGGCTGAGCACGCGCGGAAGTTCCGCCTGATCAAGGGCCGTGCGTGTTTTGTGTTGCTGTAGCAGCACAAAACACGCACGGCCCCAGAACGCACGAAGTCCGAGCGGCTCAGCCTCGCGTCGCCTGCCGACAAACGCAAATATCCTGCACATTCGCCCGTCACCAGGCAGAATCGATATTCGAGCACCAATCGAGGGAGACGGGATGCCTGATCGCGAACTGGAGATCGACCGGATCTCCAAGCGCTACGGGGACGTCGTCGCGCTGCGGGAGATGACGTTCTCCGTCCGCGCGGGCGAGATGTTCGGGTTCGTCGGCAGCAACGGCGCCGGCAAGACCACCACGATGCGCATCGCGCTCGGCGTGCTGGCCGCCGACTCCGGCGAGGTGCGCTGGAACGGCGCGCCGCTGGACCTGCAGGCCCGCCGCCGGATCGGCTACATGCCGGAGGAACGCGGTCTCTACCCCAAGATGAAGGTGGCCGAGCAGCTCGCCTACCTCGCCGAACTGCACGGTCTGTCCACTGCGGACGCTCGTGACGCCGCCGAGCGGTGGACCGAACGGCTCGGACTCGCCGCCCGCCGCGGCGAAGAGGTGCAGAAGCTCAGCCTGGGCAACCAGCAGCGGGTGCAGCTGGCCGCCGCGCTGGCGCACGACCCGGAGGTGCTGATCCTCGACGAGCCGTTCTCCGGGCTCGACCCGGTCGCGGTGGACGTGATGAGCGAGGTGCTGCGGGAGAAGTGCGCTTCCGGGGTGCCGGTGGTGTTCTCCAGCCACCAGCTCGACCTGGTGCAGCGGCTGTGCGACCGGGTCGGGATCGTCCGCAGTGGACAGATGGTGGCCTGCGGCACCGTCTCCGAACTCCGCGACCAGGGCCCGGCCACGCTGGTCGTCGACGCCCCCGACGCCCAGCCCGGCTGGGCCGCCGACGTGCCCGGCGCCGAGGTCGTCCAGGTCAACGGCAGCCGGACCACGCTGCGGCTCGCCGACGACGCGGACGACCAAGCGGTGCTCAAGGCCGCGCTGGCCACCGGCCCGGTCCGCGAGTTCAGCCGGCACCGGCCCGCGCTCACCGAACTGTTCCGCAACGTCGTCTCCGAGGAGCCCGCCGCATGAGCCCCGTCTGGCTGGTCGCCCGCCGGGAGATCCGCACCCGGGTGCGGACCCGCGCCTTCATCGCCGGCACCGTCGCCACCATCCTGATCATGGGCGGCTACGCGGCGCTCATGACGTTCATCGGCCACCAGGCCGGCACGACGAAGGTCGGCGTCGCCGCGCAGGCGGCGGCCGTCGGCGCGCCGCTGCAGGCCGCCGGCACTGCCTTCGGCAAGTCCTTCGAGATCAGCACCGTCGAGGAGGCCGCGGGCGAGCGGCAGGTGCGCGACGGCGACCTGGAAGCGCTGGTCACCGGCACACCGGACGCGCCGCGGCTGGTCGTCAAGCGGAGCCCGGACAGCGCACTCCGGGGCGCGCTGGACGCGGTCGTGCAGCAGCAGGCGCTGAACGCCGAGCTCGCCCGGGCCGGGCTGGATCCGGCCGGGGTCCGCGCCGCGACCGAGAGCGCGCACGTGTCCGTGACCAGCCTGGAGACCGAGGACCCGCACCTCGGCGAGCGGCTCGGCCTGGCCATCGCGGCAGGCGTCGTGCTCTACATGTTCCTGATCATCGGCGGCCAGATGGTCGCGCAGGGCGTCGTGGAGGAGAAGTCCAGCCGGGTCGTCGAGCTGCTGCTGTCCACGATCAAGCCGACCCAGCTGCTCGCCGGGAAGGTGATCGGCATCGGCCTGACGAACCTGCTGCAGCTGGTGATCATCGCCGCCGCGGGCCTGATCGCGTCCGGGGTCGGGGGCGTGCTGACGCTGCCGTCCGCGGCGCTGGCGGGCACCCTCGGCTGGGGACTGGCCTGGTTCCTGCTCGGGTTCTTCACCTACGCGACGGTCCTCGCCGCGGCGTCCTCGCTGGTGTCCCGCCAGGAGGACCTGCAGAACGTGATCAGCCCGGTGATCATGGTGCTGGTCGTGCCGTTCGTCATCGGCGTCTCAATGCTGCCGAGCTCGCCGGACAGCACGCTCGCCGCGGTGCTCTCGCTGGTGCCGGGCTTCTCGCCGACGCTGATGCCGATGCGCATCGCCCTCGGTGTCGCGGCCCCGTGGGAGATCGTCCTGTCGGTCGTCCTGAGCCTCGCGGCCATCGCGGTGCTCCTCCGCCTCGGCGGCCGCATCTACAGCAACGCGGTGCTGCACACCGGAGCCCGCGTGAAGCTCCGCGACGCCCTCCGCACCGCCTGAAACCGCAATTTCAATGGAAATCGGAGGTCCGATTTCCATTGAAATTGCGGAAGTTGTCCACCGGGACCCGAAGTTGTCCACAGGTTGCGGCGTGTCGGGGCTCGACACGCCGTTGCTGTCCCGCAATTTCCATTGAAATTGCGCCGGGACCGCCGGAGTCGAGCCGACCCCGGACACGGATCGGCCCCGGGGACCGGCCGAGTAGGCCGGTGTCCGGGGCCGCACGTGGGTCGGTCGCGTCGGCGGCCGACTGGATTCAGGTTTCGATTCAGCGCTGGTCGATCGACTGGTAGGCACGCTCCGGCGAACCGGTGTACACCTGCCGCGGACGGCTGATCTTGCGGGCCGGGTCCTCCAGCATCTCCCGCCAGTGCGCGATCCAGCCGGGCAGCCGGCCGAGCGCGAACAGCACGGTGAAGTACTTCGTCGGGAAGCCCATCGCCTTGTAGATCAGGCCGGTGTAGAAGTCGACGTTCGGGTAGAGCTTGCGCTCGACGAAGTAGTCGTCGGCGAGCGCCTTCTCCTCGAGCTTCAGGGCGATGTCCAGCAGCGGGTCGTTGGCCCCGAGCTTGCCGAGCACCTCGTCGGCGGTCTTCTTGATGATCGCCGCGCGCGGGTCGTAGTTCTTGTAGACCCGGTGCCCGAAGCCCATCAGCCGGACGCCGGGCTCCTTGTTCTTGACCCGGTTGACGAACGAGTCGACGTCACCGCCGTTGGCCTGGATGCCCTCCAGCATCTCCAGCACCGCGCTGTTCGCGCCGCCGTGCAGCGGGCCGAACAGGGCGTTGATGCCGGCCGAGATGCTGGCGAACAGGTTGGTCTCGGCGGAACCGACCATCCGGACCGTCGACGTGGAGCAGTTCTGCTCGTGGTCGGCGTGCAGGATGAACAGCAGGTCGAGGGCGCGGGTCAGCACCGGGTCGACCTCGTAGGGCTCGGCGGGGAAACCGAAGGTCATCCGGAGGAAGTTCTCCACCAGGCCCAGCGAGTTGTCCGGGTACAGGAACGGCTGGCCGACCGACTTCTTGTAGGCGTAGGCCGCGATCGTGGGCAGCTTCGCCAGCAGGCGGACGGTGGACAGCTCCACCTGGTCCTTGTCGAACGGGTTGAGGCTGTCCTGGTAGAAGGTGGACAGCGCGGAGACCGCGGAGGACAGCACCGGCATCGGGTGCGCGTCCCGCGGGAAGCCGTCGAAGAACTGCTTGAGGTCTTCGTGCAGCAGCGTGTGCCGCCGGATCCGCTCGGCGAACTCGTCGTACTGCTGCTGGGTCGGCAGCTCACCGTAGATCAGCAGGTAGCTGACCTCGATGAAGTTCGACTTCGCCGCGAGCTCTTCGATCGGGTAGCCGCGGTAGCGGAGGATGCCGGCGTCACCGTCGATGTAGGTGATGTCGGAGAGGCAGGCCGCCGTATTGACGAAGCCCGGATCCAACGTCACCAAACCGGTCTGAGCCAGCAGCTTGCCGAGATCCACCCCGGGGGCGCCCTCGGTCGGCTGCTTCACCTGCATTTCGTGCTCGCCGGCGTCATAGCGCAGCGCGACGGTACGTTTGGCGGTCACGTCGTCGGGCATTCGGGAACCTCTCGCGCTCGTCGGGGTGCGTGTCGAGGCGACCGCGGTTGCCCAGCCAAGCGGCAGGGCTGCGATGTCGCCCGCGCGCCGGTCGGGGTGTCCGAACCGCCGCAGCACCACCCCGTTGGGGTCCTGTCAGTAGTCACGCTAGACCGCAGTGGGGTCCCAGCGCAGCAATCGCGTTTCGGCTTTTTGGCAGGTGGGACCACGATCACATCACATCGGGGCGCTTCCGGCGGAAAATTTTCGACGCTCCGAAGCCGGACGAGCAGTTCATCGTGACCAACGAGCCCGTCCGATCGGTCTAACCCGATCTCGACCGGTCGGCCTCGCGCGGTTTACCTCACAAGGTGTCCTCGCGCACGTCAGACGCGGTTCGCCGACCGTCAGGCCAACTCGGCGGCCCACGGCGGCTCGGCACCCGGTCGGGAGACGGTGACCGCAGCGGCAGCCGCGGCGAACCGCAGCGCCTGCTCCCACTGTTCCCGGTCGAGCGCGCGGACGGCGTCCACCGACAGCGCGTCGTTGCGGTGCAGCCACGCGAGCAGGGCGCCCTGCACGGTGTCGCCCGCGCCGATGGTGTCGGCGACCTCGGCGCGCACGCCCGGCACCGACACCTCGCCGTCGCCGGTCACCGCGGTCAGCCCGTCGGCTCCCCTGGTCAGCACCACGGCCGCCGGGCCGCTGCGCTGCCACTCGCGGGCCGCGGCGAGCACGTCCCCGCCATCCGCGAGCCATTCGGCGTCGTCGTCCGAGACCTTCAGCAGCCCCACCGACGGCAGCCAGGAGGCGAACCGCGCGCGGTAGGCGTCGGGGTCGGCGATCAGGTCAGCGCGGATGTTCGGGTCCAGCGCGATGAACCGGCCGCGCGCAGCCTCCCGGAACAGCACCTCTTCGTACACCGAGGCGCCGGGTTCGAGCACCATGCCGAGCGTCCCCAGGCAGAGGGCGGTGGCGTGCGCGGGCAGCGGCCGGTCCGCGACGAAGCGGGCGGCGGTGCCTTCGGTGTGGAAGCTGTAGCGGGCCGAACCGTCCTCGGCCAGCCCGACCACGGCCAGCGTCGTCGGCTCCGGGCCGCGCTGCACCAGGTCGACGTCCACCTCGGAAGACCGCAGGCGTTCGAGGAGCTTGTCGCCGAACTGGTCCGTGGACAGCCGGGCGAAGAACGCGGCGGGAACCCCGAGCCGCCCCAGCGCGATCGCGACGTTGTACGGACCCCCGCCGAGGCGCGGGTGCAGCGGCCCGAGCTCGCCGTCCGCCGTGGACGGGTCCGGAACGAGGTCGACGAGGGCCTCACCGCCGATGACGATCACTTTTCCTCCACTGTGTACTGGGCGGTCAACCCGCCGAGCAGGAACTGCGACAACGCCTCGAAGGCCGCCGCGTCGGACAGGCCGGTGCGCTCGCCGATCTCGCCGCGCTGGATGCCGACGATGGTCAGCCCGACCATCTCGCCGACGAACGCGGCGTGCACCTCCCGGAACACGCCCTGCCGCACGCCCTCGCCGATGAAGCCGCGGAGCCGGTCCGCGGCGGCGTGCGCGTTGGCCTCGTAGGTGGTGCGGGTCGCGATGTTGGCGGCCATGTCGTCGATGAACTCGCGGGACGCCGGGCGAAGCGCCTCGGCCGCGGCATCCAGGTACGCCCGCACCTTCTCCCGCACGTCCTCGGCCGCCGCAACCCGCTGCTCGACCAGCTGCGTGGCGCTCTTGAAGTAGTGGGCGACGACGCGGACGGCGAGCTGCTCCTTGCTGCTCGCCAGCGTGTACAGCGTCGACTTGGAGCAGTGCAGCCGGGCTGCCAGATCGTCCAGCGTGAAGTGCGAGAACCCCTCCGCGAGGAACAGGTCGCGCAGCCGGTCCAGCAGCTGGGCCCGCCGCGCGTTCACCGGCCGGCGACGGCCTTCGGAGGTGGTCATCGGACGAAGCCTGCCACAGCACCCTCGAACGGTTGCGCGGGTTCCTACTGGTAAGACTCTCACAGTACTGCAAAGCGTCCTGCAGTACCGTTACCAGTACTACCGGCAGCTGTCACACTGGCATCAGGAGCGCGATTCGCCATGGCCGTCCCACGCCTGCTTCCCACCGCAGAAGCCACCGACCTGCTCGCGCTGACCCGCGAGATCGCCCGCGATGAGCTCGCCCCGCGCGCGGCGGGCGACGAGGCCGCGGAGAAGTTCCCGCGCGACGCCTTCCGGCTGCTCGGCCAGGCCGGTTTCCTCGGCCTGCCCTACCCGGAGGAACACGGCGGCGGCGCCCAGCCGTACGAGGTGTACCTGCAGGTGCTCGAAGAGCTCAGCAGCGCCTGGATGACCGTCGGCGTCGGCCTGTCGGTGCACACCATGAGCTGCTACCCGCTGGCCCACTTCGGCAGCGCGGAGCAGCGCTCCCGCTGGCTGCCGGAGATGATCGGCGGCGAACTGCTCGGCGCGTACGCGCTGTCCGAGCCGCACGCCGGCTCCGACGCGGCGGCGCTGAGCACGCGGGCCGCGCGGCAGGACGACTCGTACGCCGTCAACGGGGCCAAGGCCTGGATCACGCACGGCGGTGTGGCGGACTTCTACACGCTCATGGCCCGGACCTCGGACAACGGGCCACTCGGCATCAGCTGCCTGCTCGTCGACGGTGACACGGCGGGGCTTTCCGCCGGCCAGCCCGAGCACAAGATGGGGCTCACCGGCTCGCCGACCACGCCGCTGTACTTCGAGGACGCGCGGGTGCCCGCGGAGCGGCTCATCGGAGCCGAGGGCCACGGGCTGAAGATCGCGCTGTCGGCGCTGGACTCCGGTCGCCTCGGCATCGCGGCCTGCGCGGTCGGGCTGGCGCAGGCGGCGCTGGACCTCGCGGTGGACTACGCGAAGCAGCGGCAGCAGTTCGGGCGGCCGATCATCGAATTCCAGGGCCTGGAGTTCCTGCTCGCCGACATGGCCGCGGCCGTGCACTCGGCCCGGGCGACGTACCTCGACGGCGCGCGGCGCCGGGACGCCGGGCTGCCGTTCGGGCAGCAGGCGTCGGTGGCGAAGCTCGTCGCGACGGACGCGGCGATGAAGGTGACCACCGATGCCGTCCAGGTGCTCGGCGGCGCGGGCTACACCCGCGACTTCCCGGCGGAGCGCTACATGCGCGAGGCGAAGGTCCTGCAGATCTTCGAGGGCACCAACCAGATCCAGCGCATGCTCATCGCCCGCCACCTCGCCAAGTCCTGACCTCACCCGCCGCCTGGCCAGGTCCCGACCTCACCCGCCACCTCGCCAGGTCCGACCTCACCCGCAATTTCAATGGAAATTGCGGAAGTCATCCACACCGTCTATCCACAACCTCCGGTGTGTCGTGCCCCGACACACCGGAGGTCCGCAATTTCAATGGAAATCGAAGGTCCGATTTCCATTGAAATTGCGGGCATGGAACCGGGGTTCCGCAGAGTGGAAGGGTTGGCGTCAGAGGGGTTTGAGGCCCCAGTGGCCGATCCAGTTCTCGCCCGGTTGCAGGACCAGCAGGTCCACCCCGGAGTTCAGGGCGTCCGGCGGGCAGGTCATCGGCTCGATCGCGATCGCCCTGCCCCGTCCCGGGAAGTCGTCCGCCGTGTAGACCTGGACCCATTTGAACACCGGGTCGGCCCACAGCTGCACGCCGCGCCCGTCCGGGTCGGTGAGGCTGTGGCGCACGAGGTCGTCGCCCGGCGCCGGGGTCGCGCCGCCGAAGGCGGTGTCCAGCAGCACCCCGGCCAGCCGGCGCCCGGTGCGGAAGTCCACCTCGTCGCCCTGCAGGCCCCGCGGCGGCCGCACCGGGAGCAGCCGCTCGGCGTCCACCGGCAACACCGTCGCCGCCGCCAGCCGGAGCGTGCAGTCATCGGTCGCGGCGTTGCCCGCGCGCGGATACGGGTGCACCCCGACCCCGAACGGAACCGCCCGCGCTCCGAGGTTCTCCACGGTGTGCGTGACGGTCAGGCCGTCTTCGTCCAGGGCGTAGCCGATGGACGTCAGCAGCGGCACCGGCCAGCCCGGCTGCGCGGGCACCATCGCGTGCAAGACCACTGTGGACTCCGCGTGCTCGACGAGGGTCCACGCGGTGTGCCGCAACAGGCCGTGGATCGCGTTCTGCCGCGCGGGCTCGCTCAGCGCCAGCTGCTGCGGCTCCCCGTCGAACAGCCAGCGGCCCCCGGCGACCCGGTTCGGCCACGGCACCAGAACCCCACCCGCGCCGCCCGGCGGCAGCCGGTCCGCGTCGAAGGACTCCGCGTACGGCACCCCGTCGACCTCGAAAACCCGAAGCGCCGCACCGACTTCGGTGACCACGGCGCGCGCGGCGCCGGAAGTGATCTCGAACTGCCGCCCGGTGGCGGGAACAGGCTCGTGCACATCGCCACTGTAGAAGCAGAAAGCCCCCCGAGCCGACGAAATCGGCTCGGAGGGCCTCCGGCTGCGACTTACTTGCCCAGATTCGCGGCGTCGAACTTCTGCTTGCGACCACCGATGAGGAAGTTGATCGCCCAGAAGATCACGCCGATGCCCAGCAGGACGCCGGCGATGATGTACTCCGTGCCCGGCCGGCCGGACAGCGGGCTGGCGAAGAACGCGCAGGTCAGCGCGCCCAGCACCGGCACCCAGGTGGGCGCCTTGAAGTGCTTGTGCTCGACCTTGTCCTTGCGCAGGACCAGCACCGCCACGTTGACCACCGCGAACACCACGAGCAGCAGCAGCGAGGTGGTGCTGCCCAGGTCGGAGATCTTCAGCGAGCTCACCAGGGCCACCGCGATGATGCTGGTGAACACGATCGCCACCCACGGCGTGCGCCGCGTGCGGTGCACCAGCCCCAGCTGCTTCGGGATGATGCGCTCCTGCGACATGCCGTAGACCAGGCGGCTGGCCATCAGCATGTTGATCAGCGCGGTGTTGGTCACCGCGAACAGCGCGATCAGCGAGAACAGCAGCGGCGGGAACCACGGCGCCGCGGCCTTCACGACCAGCAGCAGTGGCCCGTCGGACTCCGCCAGCGTGTCGGTCGGCACCAGCGTCGAGGTGATCAGCGCGATCACCAGGTAGATCGAAGCGGTGATGACCATGCCCACCAGCAGCGCGCGCGGGAAGGTCTTGGCCGGGTCGCGGGTCTCCTCGGCCATGTTCACCGAGTCCTCGAAGCCCACCATCGCGAAGAACGCCAGCGCGGTCGCCGAGGTGATCGCCAGCAGCGGCGAGGTGCCGGCGTTGAACTCCAGCAGCCGGCTCGGGTCCGGATCGACGTCGGGGCTGTGCGTCCCGGAGATCAGCGCGACGAGGCCGAAGACGATCACGATCGCCAACCCGGTGAGCTCGACGCAGGTCAGCACCACGTTCATCTTCACCGACTCGCCGACGCCGCGGAAGTTGATCGCGGCCAGCAGGAGCAGGAAGCCGATCGCCACGAGCCAGGCCCACGAGGAGACGCCGTCGCCGACGATCGCCTCCAGGTAGTCACCGCTGAACGCCTGCGCGGCCGATGCGGCGGAAGTGATGCCAGAGCACATCACCGCGAACGCGATGATGAAGGTCAGGAAGTGCACCCCGAACGCCTTGTGCACGTACAGCGGCGCGCCGCCGGCCTTCGGGTACTTCCCCACGAGTTCCAGATAGCTGAACGCGGTCAGGAAGGCGACCACGAAGGCGACCAGGAACGGAACCCACAGGGCCCCGCCGACCTTGCCGGCGACCTTGCCGGTCAGCGAGTAGATCGTGGTGCCGAGGATGTCTCCGACCACGAAGAAGAGCAGCAGTTTCGGGCCCATCACCTTCTTGAGGCCAGGCTCCTGCGCACCGCCGGGCGCGTCGTCGTTCACGGTCGTCTCGTTGGCCATAGCTGAGAAGTGTGCAATGCGGTTGGTCCAGCTGTCTGCCCACCCCTGGTCGAACTGCACTGCTGCGGTCGGCTCAGGCGTGGCACCCTGCCCAGTCCGCGATCACTGCTGCTCGGAAACGGGTGCCCGGTAGCGCCAGAAGGCGGGCAGCAGAGCCGCCGCGATGACCGCGCCGACGACGACCAGGACGCCGCCGACTGTGACCGCCATCGCAGTCCCGACCGCCGCGCCCGCCAGGCCGTGCAGCGTGTCGGCCAGCCGCGGGCCGCCCGCGACGACGACGGTGAACACGCCCTGGATGCGGCCGCGCATCTCGTCGGTGGCCGCCGTCTGCATGATCGAACTCCGGTAGACCATGCTCACCAGGTCCGCGCCGCCGCCCAGGGCCAGGAAGAACACCGCCAGCCACAGCGAATCCGACCAGCCGAACCCGATCACCGAGATGCCCCACGCCACGACCGCGACGGTGACGCCGACGCCGTGCCGCGCGATCCGGTGCAGCCAGCCGGAGAACACGCCGAACGCGAACGCGCCCAGCGGGATCGCCGCGAACAGCCAGCCCAGCGCCGCCCCGCCGCCCGGCGGATCGCCGAAGGTGCGCTCCGCCATCTCCGGGAACAGCGCCCGCGGCATGCCGAACACCATCGCGATGATGTCCAGCAGGAACGACGCCAGCAGCACGGAATGCATCGCGAGGTAGCGGAATCCATCCAGCACGGCGCGCAGCCCGGCGCGCTTCGGGGCGCCTTCCTGCGGCGGCAGCGGCGGCAGCCGGAACACCGCCCACAACGCCGCGCACAACGCCACCGCGTCCACCAGGTACAACACCGAAAGCCCCAGCACCGGCAGCAACACGCCGGCCAGCAGCGGCCCGATGATCGAGCCGAGCTGGAACACCGTGGCGCCGAGCGCCTGCGCCGACGGCAGCAGGTGCACCGGGATCAGCCGGGCGATCGCGGCGCCGCGAGTGGGCATGTTCACAGCGAAGAACGTCTGCTGCGCGGCGAAGAGGATCAGCACGAGCCACACCGACTGGACGTTCGCCGCGGCCACCACCCACAGCAGCACCGCGCTGGCAGCCAGGCCGCCGTTGGTGATCAGCAGCAGCTTGCGGCGGTCGACGGTGTCCGCGATCGCGCCGCCCCACAGGCCGAACACCAGCAGCGGCACCAGGCCGAAGATCCCGGCGAGGCCGACGTAGGCGGAGGAACCGGTGATGTCGTAGAGCTGCTTGGGCACCGCGACCGCGGAGAACTGCGCGCCGACGGCGGTGACGATGTTCGACAGCCACAGCCGGCGGTACGCCGGGTACTTCAGCGGCCGGGTGTCGAGGAAGACCTTGCTCAGCAGGGATCCGATGGATCGACGGGACGAGGTCGAGGTTCCGCTGCTGGGCTGCACAGATGCAAAACAGTAACGATTAGACCGGCTAACGGCATTCTATTTTTCGCCCCGTGTGACCGATGTCTAACACCCACCGGAAGAACCGGACAAAATTCGCCCGGCGCCGACCCGGCGCGCGAGCAGCCTTCCTCACCTGCGAAAACGCCGATTCAAGGGCGGTAGAACGCAATTTCGCGAGAATTCGACGCCCACCGGGCGAACGTCGTCTTCTCGCGAAATTGCGCGCTGTTCGGGTGACGCCGGACTCAGGGGGCGAGGCGCTCGACGGTCCAGAGGTCGTTGGTGCGGCGGAAGCGCAGCCGGTCGTGCAGGCGGTCCGGGCGTCCCTGCCAGAACTCCACCGACTCCGGGCGGATCCGCCAGCCGCCCCAGTGCGGCGGCACCGGCACCTTCTCGGCTTCGGCGAAGCGCCGCTCGATGCCGCTCAGCGACGCCTCCAGCGCGGCGCGGTTGGCCACCACCTTCGACTGCGGCGAAGCCCAGGCGCCCAGCTGGGAACCGCGCGGGCGCTCGCCCCAGTACTCGGCGGTCTCCGCGGACGCGACCTTCTCCACCGTGCCGCGCACGTTGACCTGGCGCTGCAGGCCCAGCCACGGGAAGGTGGCGGCGGCGACCCGGGTGGCCTTGAGGTCGTGGCTCTTGGTCGAGGTGTAGTTGGTGAAGAACACCACGCCCCGCTCGTCGAATCCCTTGCACAGCACGGTGCGCGAGGACGGGATGCCATCGGCGTCGGCCGTGGCCAGCACCATCGCGTTCGGCTCGACCAGGTCGGCCTGCACCGCCTCGTCGAACCACAGCTGGAGCTGCTCGTGCCAGGTGGTGGCGAGCGAGGACTCGTCCAACGCCCCCGCCTCGTAGGACACCCGCATGGACGGCAGCGCGACGTTGGCCTCCGACATCCTCTTCCTCCCTGACTCGCCCGGCAGCGGCATGACTCGACTTCTCCGGCTGTTCGCCGGACGGTACGGGCTGGACCGGCCGGCGCGACAGGTTTGGTGGCGCCAGCCACGCGTACGACGGTAAACGGGATCCGAACGCACGCCGAATCAGCGGTGCTTCACGATCGATTCCGCAACCGATGCAGTGATCGTTCCCACACTCGTTCGGACGCCCGAAGATCGGGAAACCACCCGCCAGAACCAGCCATCTCACACCTTTCGGCGAAATGACCTTTAGCAGCCAAAACGGCACAAAACGGGCTCAACCCGACCCGCGGGACCGCCGGTGCAGATCCGCGGTCCACATCGCCAGGACGAACGGGAACGTGGTCGGCACCAGACCCACCGCCTCGATCGCGCCGTGCAGCAACAGCACCGCGGGCACCGCGAGGACGCACGAGCGCCAACCGCGCCCGGTGCTCAGCAGCCCGACCACGACCAGGGCCGCGTTGAAGCCGTACACCCCGGCGCTGACGTCGGGCGGCGTGACCGGCAGCAGCTCGACCGCGAGCACCGACACGGCGGCGCCGCAGAACGCGCCCACGGCCAGCCGGAACCGCACCAGCGCCAACCCGATCAGCATCACCACGCCCGGCAGCCAGCCGCTGACCAGGAACACCTCCGACTCGGCGGTGAACAGGCCGAGGTAGTCGCCGTGCAGGCCGAGCACCGGCGACGGCGACGTCGCGGCCGCGGGCGCCCAGTCCAACAGGTGTCCCAAGTAGACGGTCAGCCAGTAGGTGAACACGAAGGGGGCGGTGCGGGCAGGGACCGCGAGGAAGGCGTCCGCGATGCGCATCAGCACCGTCGCGACCACCGCCCCCGCGGTTCCGACCAGCAACGCCAGCCCCAGCGGCTGGAAGGAGCCGACCGCTCCCAGCACCACCAGCGTTCCGTTGAAGCCGAACAGGCCCTGGCCTATTCGCTCGTGCGGCACCCGCAGCGCCGCCGCGGTCAGCACGCCCACGGCGCTGCCGACGAGCGCGGCCAGCGCGAGCTGCGGGCCGGCCAGCAGCAGCGCGACCACGAACAGCAGTCCGGTGGGCACGCTGTCCTGCAGGTACACCTGCGAAATGCCCGTGGGCACGGCGCGCAGCAGTTGCCGCGCGCCGTGCCGCACTTCGGGCTCCGTTGCCTTCGAAGTGGCATTCACCAGTTGTGAACCCCTAGTTCCTTCGCCTCCGGGTGGTGCTCCATCGCCTCGGCGAGCCGGCGCTCCGCGGTCACGGCGTTCTCGCCCAGCGCGGTGGCCAGCGCGCCTCCCGCGGCCAGCGGCACCAGCGACCACCACTCGCCGCTGACCGGCTCGGCGGGATCGTCGCCCCACACGACCGTCTCGGTCGCGAGCACCCGCGCCCCGGCGAGGTAACCCGTGCTCGCCCCGAGCCGGTCCGCACCGATGTCCAGCCGCTGCCGGAGCAGTGGAATCCCCGATCGGACCAGGTGCGTCGTGGTGGTCATCCGGCCGGGCTGTTCGCCGTACCGGCCGAGCACCAGCGTCTCCCGGCACCTGGCCCGCGCGCCGTCACCGAGCTCGATGGTCGTCTCGGCCTGGTGATCGGCGCGGGCGCTGATCACCATGGCCTCCGGCAGGTAGTCGACGACGCCCCCGTCACCGACCTCGATGTGCACGGTGGCCCGGCTCGTCTCGCCGTGCGGGCCCGGCAAGGCGATGGAGGCGGCGGTGCCGCGCAGCCGGAGCCGGGCGCCCGGCCCGACCCGGACGCGCAGGTCGACCTGGTCGCCACCGACCGGCGTGGCCGCCGAGTTGACCAGGTGCACCACGGCGGTGCCGTCCGGACTGGCCGTCACCGTGCGCCGCGGCAGCAGCGTCATCGGCGCTTCCGAGCGGAGCTCCCGCACGACGCTGCGCCCGCCGGTCCCGAGCTCCACCCTCAGCAGCGCACTGGCGCGCACGCCGCACCACCTTCCGCCGCGGCGATTTCGCGCGAAATCAGCACCTGCCGCGCGTGGGAGGCGGCGATTTCGCGCGAAATCGCCGCCCCTGCCCGCGCGGGCGAGAGCCGGCCCTCAGGCACTGACGCCGACCTTGACCTGCTCGCGGACCCAGGTGGAGACGTCGGGTGCGTTCGGGGTCCGGGTCAGCGACTGAGTGATCACCGGGAGCTCGCCGCGCATCCGGTGCGCGTCGGAGACCATGACCTCCATGTCGGCCCCGACCAGCTCGGCCAGGTCGATCTTGTTGATCACCAGCAGATCCGCGGTGGTGACGCCGGGGCCGCCCTTGCGGGGCACCTTGTCGCCGCCGGCGACGTCCACCACGAAGATCTGCCGGTCGGCCAGCCCGCGGCTGAACACCGCGGTCAGGTTGTCGCCGCCGCTTTCCACGATGACCAGCTCCAGCCCGGGGTGCCGCTCGGAGAGCCGGTCCACCGCGTCCAGGTTGGCGGTGATGTCGTCGCGGATGGCGGTGTGCGGGCAGGCGCCGGTCTGCACGGCCTCGATCCGGTCGGTGTCCAGCACCCCGGCCCTGCGCAGGAAGTCCGCGTCCTCGGTGGTGTAGATGTCGTTGGTCACGACCGCGAGGTTGATCTCCTGGCCCAGCGCGCGGCAGAGCGCCGCGGTCAGCGCGGTCTTGCCGCTGCCGACCGGCCCGCCGATGCCGAGCCGGAACGGGCGCCCGTTCTGCGGTTCGGCCGAGAACGGGTCCGGTTCGGTCGCGGTCGGGTCGAAGTTGACCGGATGCGTGTGACCGTGCCCGTGGCCGTGTCCGTGTTCAGGAAGCAAAGAGACGCACCTCTTCCCGGTGATGGCGATCGTGCGCTTCGGCGAGCAGGTCGAGCGCCGGAGCGCCGGGGGCGGGCAGCTCGGCCGGGTCGAGCCCGGCCACTGCGGCCGCCTCGGCGGCGATCCGGTCGAGGTCGTCGGCCAGCTCGGTGACCACGGCGTTGGCCGCGAACGGGTCCAGCCCGAGCAGCCGGACGCCGGCGGAGGACGGTCCGCTGACCGCCAGATAACCGGCGGCCAGCGCTGCCTCCAGGGGCCCGGCCCCGGCGATGGCCGCCAGCGCGCCGAGCACGATCGGATGGTGTGGCCGCGGGGTCGCGGCCACCAGTTCGGTCAGCACCGGCGACGGCCAGGCGGCCTTGCCGGCGCGGATCATGCCCCGCCCCTGCGCGCGCGAGGCCTCCCGCTGCGCCGGGGACGGGGTGCGGGCGTCGAGTTCGACGTCCAGCGCCCGCCAGTGTCCACTTGAGACACCGCGGGCTGCGGCGTGCGCCGCGGCGGCGGCGAACACCGCTTGCAGGGCGCCCGCGCCGTGCAAGCGCCCGTACAGGAATTCGCGCAGGTCGCCGATTCCCGTGATCAGCCCCCGTGCGGCGGCCTCCTCGACGCCGCCGGAGTGCACGTGCCCCCCGCCGGGGAACCGGGAGTCCGCGAGCGCCAGCACCGCAAGACCGGCTCGCACCGCTCTCCCTCCAAACCGGACGAGACGAACCTCATCCGTTCCAGTGACAGGGGTCCGCAATTTCAATGGAAATCGAAGGTCCGATTTCCATTGAAATTGCGTTCCCGCTCGATATTCCGCTGCTTCCTGCCTGTCAGAACAGGAAGTAGCGCTGCGCCATCGGCACCTCGTCGACCGGGTTCGGCTTGACGCGCTCGCCGTCGATGTCCACCTGGAACTTGTCCGGGTCGACCTGGATGTCCGGGGTGGCGTCGTTGTTCAGCATGTGCTCCTTGCCCACCGACCGCGTGCTCTCGACCGCGACCAGCCGCGAGCTCAGCTGGAGCTGCTCCGGCAACTGGGCGTCCAGCGCAACCGGAGCCACGAAGAACACGCTGCTCGCCGCAGCCGCGCGCGGCTGCGCCCCGAAGCTCGGCCGCGCGATGTAGGGCTGCGGCGTGGGGATCGACGCGTTCGCGTCACCCATCGCCGCCCACGCGGCGAACCCGCCCTTGAGCACGATGTGCGGGCGGACGCCGAAGAACTTCGGGTCCCACAGCACCAGGTCGGCCATCTTGCCGACCTCCACGGATCCGACGTGCTTGGCGATGCCGTGCGCGATGGCCGGGTTGATCGTGTACTTCGCGACGTAGCGCTGAGCCCGGTTGTTGTCCGCGCGCCCGTCGCCGGGCAGCGACCCGCGGCGGCGCTTCATCACGTGCGCGGTCTGCCAGGTGCGCATGATGACCTCGCCGATGCGGCCCATCGCCTGCGCGTCCGAGCTCATCATCGAGATCGCGCCGAGGTCGTGCAGGATGTCCTCGGCCGCGATGGTGGTCTCCCGGATGCGGCTCTCCGCGAAGGCCACGTCCTCGGGCACCGCCGGGTTCAGGTGGTGGCAGACCATCACCATGTCGAGGTGCTCGTCGATGGTGTTGACGGTGTGCGGCCGGGTCGGGTTGGTCGACGAGGGCAGCACGTGGGGCTGCGAGGCGAGCCGGATGATGTCCGGTGCGTGCCCGCCACCGGCACCTTCGACGTGGAACGCGCTGATCGAGCGGCCGTTGATGGCCTCCAGCGTGGATTCGTAGAAGCCCGCCTCGTTGAGCGTGTCGGCGTGCAGCGCGACCTGGACGCCGGACTCCTCTGCCACCCGCAGCGCGCTGTCCAGCACCGCCGGCGTGGCGCCCCAGTCCTCGTGGATCTTGAAGCCGCCCGCGCCGGCGCGCAGCTGCTCCCACAACGCCTCGCCGCGCATCGTGCTGCCCTTGCCCAGCAGCAGCACGTTGACCGGCAGGTAGTCCAGGGCCTGCATGGTCCGGCCGAGGTTCCAGGCGCCGGGCGTGACCGTGGTGGCCTTGCTGCCCTCACCCGGGCCGGTGCCGCCGCCGATCAGCGTGGTCAGCCCGGAGGCCAGCGCGGTGTCGATCTCCTGCGGGCAGATGAAGTGCACGTGGGAATCGATGCCGCCGGCGGTGAGGATCTTGCCGTTGCCGGCGATGATCTCGGTGGACGGCCCGATGACCAGCGAGTTGTCCACGTCGTTGTTGGCGCTGGGGTTGCCGGCCTTGCCGATGCCCACGATGCGGCCGTCGCGGATGCCCACGTCGGCCTTGACCACGCCCCAGTGGTCCAGGATGACGGCCCCGGTGATCACCACGTCGGGCGTGCCCTCGGCGCGGATCGCGGCGGACTGCCCCATCGACTCGCGGATGACCTTGCCGCCGCCGAACACCACCTCGTCGCCGGACCCGGTGGACCCCTGGCTGCGGTCCTCGGTGACCTCGATCAGCAGATCGGTGTCGGCCAGCCGGATCCGGTCGCCGGTCGTCGGGCCGAACAGCTCGACGTACTGGGACCGGTCAATGAACGATGTGCTCACCGTGGTGTCCCTCGCCTTTCTCGCCGTAGTTGAACGGGGTGGGTTCGTGGTCGCGGGCGTCGAGCTCGCCGGCGTACTCCAGCCGGAGGCCGCGCACGAGCCGGCTGCCGCCGACGGGCACCAGGCTGACCTCGCGGTCCTTGTTCGGCTCGAAGCGCACGGCGGTGCCCGAGGGCACGTCCAGGCGGTAGCCCCAGGCCGCTGCCCGGTCGAATTCCAGGCACGGGTTCACCGCGGCGAAGTGGTAGTGGGAGCCGACCTGCACGGCGCGGTCGGCTCGGTTGTTGACGATGATCCGGATGCGCTCTCGGCCCGGATTCAGCTCGATCGGGTCCTCACCGGTGATGATCTCCCCAGGACGCATGGCAGCTCCTCACGAATGTCGATTCGAGATCGGTGGTCGGCCTGGCCGTCGCGTCAGGTGATCGGGTCGTGCACCGTGACCAGCTTCGTCCCATCCGGGAAGGTCGCCTCGACCTGCACGTTGTGGATCATCTCCGGGACCCCGTCGAGCACCTGGTCGGCGCGCAGCACGCACTTACCGGTCTTCATCAGTTCGGAGACGGACCTGCCGTCCCGGGCACCTTCGACCACGTGGTCGGTGATCAGCGCCACCGCTTCGGGGTAGTTCAGCTTCAGTCCGCGGTCCAGCCGCTCGCGCGCGAGGCGGGCCGCAACGTAGACGAGCAACTTGTCGCGCTCATGAGGAGCAAGATGCATGAAAGCTATTTAACACACGAGGATCGACTCGGCCCGCCGTGTCCTGCGGTTTTACTTCAGACAATTGACGCATTGCAACCTTTTTTCCAAAATTTTGCCCCGCTAACTAAAATTTTTACACCTTCGACGTCGCCATGTGATCTAGCTCATTTCAGAGATTTCCCCCACCGCTTCCGATTGCTTCCGCCATGTGGACGGGTGCACTGTGTTCCCGACGCCCCGCCACGTCCCCGGCCCGCGCACGCGCGCGGTCCCGACCACCGAGGAGACGAGGCAGCCATGAGCAAGGCGGACCAGACCGAATTCCGCCCGGGCCTGGAGGGCGTGGTCGCCTTCCAGACCGAGATCGCCGAACCCGACCGCGACGGCGGCGCGCTGCGCTACCGCGGCGTGGACATCGAAGACCTGGTGGGCACGGTTTCCTTCGACGACGTGTGGGCCCTGCTGGTCGACGGCCGGTTCGGCGACGCCCTGCCGCCCGCGGACGGCACACCGCTGCCGATCCGCACCGGCGACGTGCGGGCGGACGTGCAGGCGGCGCTGGCGATGACCTCACCGGCCGCCGGTTTCGCGCCGCTGCTGGACATCGACGACGCGCAGGCCCGTGCGCAGCTGGCGCTCTCCTCCGCGCTCGGGCTGTCCTTCGTCGCCCAGTCCGCGCGCGGAGATCAGCCGCCGGTTCCGCACACCCGGATCGCGGCAGCGGCCACCGCCACCGAGCAGTTCCTGACCAGGTGGCGCGGCGAACCGGACCCGAAGCACGTGCAGGCGCTCGACGCGTACTGGGTATCGGCGGCCGAGCACGGGCTGAACGCCTCGACGTTCACCGCCCGCGTGATCGCCTCCACCGGCGCCGACGTCGGCGCCTGCCTGTCCGGCGCGGTCGGCGCGATGTCCGGGCCGCTGCACGGCGGCGCCCCGGCCCGCGTGCTGCCGATGATCGAGGAGGCCGAGCGCACCGGCGACGCGCGCCGAGTGGTGACGTCGATCCTGGACCGCGGCGACCGCCTGATGGGCTTCGGCCACCGCGTCTACCGCGCCGAGGATCCGCGTGCCCGGGTGCTGCGCAACACCTGCGACCAGCTGCGCGCGCCGCGCTTCGAGGCGGCCCGCGAGCTGGAGCAGGCCGCCCTGGCGGTGCTGCGGGAGCGCCGGCCGGACCGGCAGATCGAGACCAACGTGGAGTTCTGGGCCGCGGTGGTGCTCGACTTCGCGCAGGTCCCGACGGCGATGATGCCGGCGATGTTCACCTGCGCCCGGCTCGCGGGCTGGTCGGCGCACGTCCTGGAGCAGAAGCGCACCGGCCGCCTAGTGCGCCCGTCGGCGCAGTACACCGGCCCGGACCCGCGCTCCCCGCAGGACGTCGCGGGCTGGGGCTCGATCGACCAGCTGATCGCCTCGGTGTAGCCGCGCCCGCGAAGCGAACGGACCGTTCACCTCGGCCACCGGGGCGAACGGCCCGTTCACCTCGAACCACCTCCCGGCAGCGGTAACGTGGAGTGGTGACGGTCACATCCGGTGAGGCGCAACGGCGGCTGCACGTCGAGTACGCCGAAGCGCTGGAGGCCGACGCGGAGACCAGCGGCGAGCGGTGCAACGACCTCGTCGAGGCGGCGGACTATTGGCACTTCGCGGGCGAGCACGAGCGCGAGGAGCGGGCCCTGCGCGTCGCGGCCGAGGTCGACGACGACAGCAACGTGCTCCACGGCCCGGCCGCCTACGCGAAGTTCCTGCTGACGCACGGGCGGCGCGCGGAGGCCGAGCAGCGCTTCGCGCGGCTGCTCCGGGAGGGCTCGAACTGCGAGTGGGCCTACGTGACCGCGTCGATGGCGTACCAGCTCGTCGACGAACCGCAGGAGGCGTTGCGCTGGCTCAACATCGGCGTCAACCGGTTCGTCCCGAGCCTGGACGCCGAGATCGAGATGGGCGATGCCGGCTCCGAACTGCTGCGGCAGCGCAGCCTCCTGCGCCGCGAGCTGGGCCTGCCGTCCGACGGCCTCGACGAGCTCCACGACCGCCTGACCGAGCACGGCCGCCAGATCGGAGAGCAGATCGAGAACCTCCGGCGACACGACGAGGCACCCGCGATCCTCTTCTGGCCGGTGGAGGATTTCGCCGAGATCCAACGAGAACGGCCGGGCTGGTACCCGGGCACCGAGCACCTGGAGCACCGACGAGAGACCGAGCGGGCGCTGCAGCAGCGCCCGGAGGCGGCGGTGGTCATCGGCTCGTTCAAGTCGCTGGTGGGCTTCGCGGCGTCGCGCGGCCTCGCCCTGGACGAGCAGTCCACCCGCGCGGAGTTCGCCGCGGAGGTCGCCCGCCGCGGCCTGGCCATCGCCTGGCCGCCGGGCCGCAACGACGCCTGCTGGTGCGGCTCCGCGCGCAAGTACAAGAAGTGCTGCGGCGCCCCGGGCTTCGCCTGACCAAGATCCGGATGCTGTTGGCCAACGGCCGACGTCCGCAGTAAGTTGCGTTGCGGCTGTTGGCAGCACCGGGGTCACGACCCCGAAACCCTGCTGCAACACTTGAGCCGAGCCGGCAAAGGCGCCGGTCATCAGGCCACTGGCGCGCGGGAGGCACTGCCCCGCCACCTGCACAGTCACCACAACAACGCCCGGAGGCGCCGGCATGACGCAGGCCGAAATCGACCCGACGACCCTGAAGCTTCCCGAGGAACTCAAGCCCGCCGACGGCCGGTTCGGCTGCGGCCCGTCCAAGGTGCGCGACGAGCAGCTCGCGAACCTGGCCGGCGCCGGTGCCGCGGTGATGGGCACCTCGCACCGGCAGAAGCCGGTGAAGTCCCTGGTCGGACGCATCCGGGAGGGACTGCACGAGCTGTTCTCCCTGCCGGAGGGCTACGAGGTCGTGCTCGGCGTCGGCGGCACCACCGCGTTCTGGGACGCCGCGACGTTCGGCCTCGTCCGCGAGCGGTCCCTGCACCTCACCTACGGCGAGTTCTCCTCGAAGTTCGCCAAGGCCGCCAAGACGGCGCCGTTCCTGGGCGACCCGGTGGTGGTCTCCGCGGAGCCGGGCGACGCGCCGGAGCCGGTGTCGGACCCGTCCGTCGACCTGATCGGCTGGGCGCACAACGAGACCTCCACCGGCGTGATGCTCGCGCCGAGCCGTCCGGAGGGCTCGGAGAACGCGCTGATCGCGATCGACGCCACCTCGGGCGCGGGCGGGCTGCCATTCGACGCCGCCGACGTCGACGTCTACTACTTCGCGCCGCAGAAGTGCTTCGCCGCCGACGGCGGGCTGTGGCTGGCCGCGATGAGCCCGGCGGCGATCGAGCGGATCGGCGAGATCGGCGCGTCCGACCGCTGGGTGCCGGAGTTCCTGTCGCTGCCCACCGCGCTGGACAACTCCCGCAAGGACCAGACCTACAACACCCCGGCGGTCGCCACCCTGTTCCTGCTCGCCGACCAGATCGAGTGGATGAACGGCCAGGGCGGGCTGGACTGGTGCTCGCAGCGGACCCGCGAGTCGTCGCAGCGGCTGTACTCCTGGGCCGAGGCCTCGGAGTACGCCACGCCGTTCGTGGCCGACCCGGCGAAGCGCTCCCAGGTGGTCGGCACGGTCGACTTCGCCGACTCGATCGACGCCGCCGCGGTGGCGAAGGCGCTGCGCGCCAACGGGATCGTGGACACCGAGCCGTACCGGAAGCTGGGCCGCAACCAGCTGCGGGTCGGCATGTTCCCCGCGATCGCCCCGGACGACGTCACCGCTCTGACGAAGTCCATCGACTGGGTGGTTTCGCAGCTTTCCTGACACGCTGAGCCGCCGGGATCCGCAAAGATCCCGGCGGCTTTTTGCCCAAAGTGACACCGCCGAGTGAACTTTTGGGCACTAGCGGTGATCTTCCCCGAAAATGAGTGGTTTTACCCGTTCGCTCAGGTGGCGTCTTTCCGGCAAGATCGAAGGCGGAGAGAGCGACCAACAACGAGACGACGTGCCCGGCGTGCCTCCCGCGTCAAGGCGGCGCGCCGGGTTACTGTCACAGCTTGGTGACATGTAGGTCGGCGGGAGGCTGGCGTATGCGAGCGCTGCGAGTGGTCGGGCTCGACGAGGACGGTGAATCCGTCATCTGCGAGGACCCGGAGAACGGCGAGCGCTTCACCGTGCCCGCCGACGAACGACTGCGTGCCGCAGCCCGCGGTGACCTCACCAGGCTCGGCCAGGTCCAGATCGAGATGGAAGCCCAGATGCGGCCCCGGGAGATCCAGGCCCGCATCCGCTCCGGCGCGTCCGTCGCACAGATCTCGGAGGCCTCCGGCATCCCCGAACACCGGGTCGAGCGCTACGCCTACCCCGTACTGCTCGAACGCGCCCAGATCGCCGAGATGGCCCAGCGCGCGCACCCGGTCCGCGAGGACGGCCCGGACGTCCAGACGCTCGGCGAGGTCGTCGCGCACACCTTCGGCATGCGCGGCCACGACTACGCCGAGGCCGACTGGGGCTCGTGGCGCGGCGAGGACGGGAAGTGGGTCGTCCAGCTGACCTGGCAGGCCGGGCGCTCGGAGAACCGCGCGCACTGGGTCTTCCACCCCGGCGCGCACGGCGGCACCGTCGCGGCGCTCGACGACCACGCGGCAGACCTGCTCGACCCGTCCCCGAACCGCCCGCTGCGGACGGTCCGGCCGGTCACCGAGCTGGCCCGCGAAGCGCTGCAGCTCGACCAGCAGGCGCAGCCGGTCCCGGAGCGGGTGGAGGAGCCGGTGGTCGCGCAGCGACCGGAGGCCCCGACCCTCGAGCTGGACACCGGCCCGCCGCTGGCGGAGCCGGTGGCAGAGCCGACGGCGGAGGAGAGCGCCGAAGGCGCGTCCGCCGAGGCGGCGGAGGACGACGCGCAGCGCAAGGCGGAGCCGCGGCGCGGGCGCAAGAGTCATCCGATCGTGCCGTCGTGGGAGGACGTCCTGCTCGGCGTCCGCTCCCACCGCTGACGACCGAACAACCCAACGGGGCCGGGGCGAGCATCAAGCTCACCCGGCCCCGTTGTCATGTCCCCCGCAGTTTCAATTGAAACTGCACTCCGTTGAACCGCACTACGTCGGCATGTCGGACCACGACACGCCGACGCCTGTGGACAACTCCCGCAATTTCAATGGAAATCAGAGGTTCGATTTCCATTGAAATTGCGGGTTGAGCAGGGGTAGCGCTCAGCCGAGGAGGCTGAGGAGGAGGGCGATCCAGGCCGCGATGATGCCCGCCGCCGTTCCGTACGCCGCCCAGCGCCAGACCGGGACGTTGCGGCCCAGCCAGATCGACGGCGCGAACCCCGCGGCCACCGCGATGTTGACCACCGCCGCGAGGATTCCGCTCACGTCCGCCAGGCCGAGCGTCACCACCACCAGGGTCACCGTCACGATCGCGCCGATGACCGCGCTGATCACCAGGCCCGGGCCCCACGGCGTGGGCTGCACCGGGGCGATCGTTCCGCCGCGCCACCCGCGCATCGCGTGCGCCGAGCGCGGTCGGCCGATGTGGTCGAGTTCGCCGCTGAGCGGATCGACGTAGCCGATCTGGCCGCCGGTCTCCGCCGCCAGGCGCATCGCCAGCTGGCGACCGCGCCGCGAGACGAGCTCCGCCGTGGTGTCCGCGGTTTCCTCGGTCTGCAGCGCTTCCACCACGTGCGCCCACTCGTGCAGCGCCGCGACCAGGGAGCCGGGCAGCCGCAGCCGGGCCGGGTCCACCTCCCGGCCGACGCCACGCACCAGCACCGCGCGACCGGATCGCGCGTGCAGTTCCCAGCCGGTTTCCCGGGCGTCCATCACGTTCCGCTCATCGCGTGGAAGGCGATCGCACCGGCCGTGGCGACGTTGAGCGAATCCACCCCGCTCGCCATCGGGATGCGGACCGCGAGGTCCGCGGCCTCGATGGCCTCGTCGGTGAGCCCGGGGCCTTCGGAGCCGAGCAGCACCGCCACCGGGCCGCTGCCCAAGGCTGCGTCGCGAAGGGATTTCGCATCCGCCCTGGGGGTCAGCGCCGCGATGCGGAAGCCGTTGTCACGCAGCAATTTCAGGTCTTCCGGCCACGAGCCGAGGTGCGCGAACGGGACGCGGAGCACGTGCCCCATCGACACCCGCACGCTGCGCCGGTACAGCGGGTCCGAACAGCCCGCGCCGAGCAGCACACCGTCGACGCTGAGCGCGGCGGCGTTGCGGAACAGCGCGCCGAGGTTCTCGTGGTCACCGATGCCCTCCAGCACCACCAGGCGGCGGGAGCGGGCGATGAGCTCGGCGGGCTCGACGACCGGCGCGCGATCGGCGACCGCCAGCACGCCGCGGTTCAGGTGGAAACCCACGACGCGCGCCATCACGTCGGCGTCGGTGACGTAGGCGGGAACGTCCAGGGCTTCAGCGGCCGGGGTCAGCTCCTCGATGCGGCGGCGCACGCCGAACAGCGCCCGCACCGGGTACGGCGAGGCGAGCAGCCGCTCGACCACCACGACGCCTTCGGCGATCACCAGCCCCCGTCCGCCCGGCCGGTCCGGGCGGCGGTCCGCGCGGGACAGATCGCGGAAGTCGTCGACCCGCGGGTCGTCGACGTCGTCGACCTCGACAATGTGCACCACGCCCGCATTCTCGCACCCGCCGCCAATCGAGTCGGCCCGGCCGATCTCGCGCCGTCGCACGCGACGCGTGGGGCCGGAGGTGCCGGCATGGACCTCCCGGGAATTCCGGCAAACCACACGAAGATCGGCTATCGGCTCCGGGGCATGTGGGAGGGAGTAGGTTCCGCAGCATGACTCGACTCGGCGACACTGAACTCGACGTCTTCCCCATCTGCCTCGGTGGCAACGTGTTCGGCTGGACGGCGGATCGCGACGCCACCTTCACCGTTCTGGACCAGTACGCCGCCGCGGGCGGCAACTTCATCGACTCCGCCGACAGCTATTCCGCTTGGGTGGAGGGCAATTCCGGCGGCGAATCCGAGACCTTGATCGGCGAATGGCTGCGCGCCCGCGGCAACCGCGACGACATCGTGGTCGCCACCAAGGTCGGCAGGCTGCCGGGCCGCCGCGGCCTGTCGGCGGCGAACATCAAGGCCGCGGCGGAAGATTCGCTGCGCCGCCTGGGTGTCGACCACATCGACCTCTACTACGCCCATGGGGATGACGACCCGTCCATCCCGCTGGCCGAAACCCTGGCCGCCTTCGACGAGCTGGTGCGGGAGGGCAAGGTCCGCTACATCGCGGCGTCGAACTACACCGCGCCCCGCCTCGCCGAGGCGCTGGAGGTCTCCCGCCGCGAGGGGCTGGCCGCCTTCTCCGCTCTACAGCCGCACTACAACCTCGTGGAGCGCGCCGAGTTCGAAGGCGCGCTCGCCGACCTGTGCGCTCGGGAGAAGGTGAGCGTGCTGCCTTACTACGCGCTGGCGCACGGGTTCCTGACCGGGAAGTACCGCCCGGGCGGGGACAGTTCGGAAAGCCCGCGGGCCGAAAGCGCCCGTGCCTACCTGGACGAGCGCGGTGTGAAGGTGCTCACGGCGCTGGACGAGATCGCGACGCTGCGTGACGTGCCGGTGTCCTCGGTCGCGCTTGCCTGGCTGCTCGGGCAACCGACCGTGACCGCCCCGATCGCCAGTGCTCGCAACACCGAGCAGCTCGGCGACCTGCTCCCGGCCGCCGGGTTGGAGCTGACCGAAGCGGAGCTGGAGCGGCTCACCGACGCCTCCGATTGATCACTCTCCGCGCCGTGCGTGACACCGTTTTGGCCGCTGTTCCCCCGGGTACCGATGTGTCACGGTGGTTTCCCCAGCGCTGCGCGCTGACGTGCTGCCGATCAAGCGGGGAGACGGCATGGGACGGCACGTGGACAATCAAGCGTTCAAGCCAGTGGACCGGCAACGGTATCGGAACAAGATGCAGCGCGGCCTGGACGCCCTGGCCCGGATGCTCGCCGAAGGCAATTTCTCCTTCCCCCACCAGCAGATGGGGCTGGAGATGGAGCTGTGCCTGGTGGACGAGCAGATGGAGCCGTCCATGTCCAACGCCGTGGTGCTGGAGAAGATCAGCGAGCCGGTGTTCACCACCGAGCTCGGCCAGCAGAACATCGAGCTCAACGTGGAGCCGCAGGTGCTCGCGGGCGACAGCGCCCTGGAGCTGGAGTCCCGTCTGCGCGCAGCGCTGCTGCGCGCAGACGGCGGGGCGCACGACGCGGGCGCGAAGATCGTCATGATCGGCACGCTGCCGACGTTGCGCAGCGCGCACTTCGACCCGAACTGGCTGTCGCGCAACCCGCGGTACTCGCTGCTCAACGAGCAGATCTTCTTGGCGCGCGGCGAAGAAATGCTGCTCGACATGGAGGGCGTGTCGCTGGACGACGCGCAGCCCGAGAAGCTGCGGTCCTACGCCGATTCGATCCTGCCGGAGTCGGCGTGCACGTCGGTCCAGCTGCACCTGCAGGTGGCGCCGGAGGACTTCGCGGCGCATTGGAACGCCGCGCAGTGCCTGGCCGGGGTGCAGGTGGCCATCGGCGCGAATTCCCCGTTCCTGCTGGGCAAGGCGCTGTGGCACGAGACGCGGATCCCGCTGTTCCTGCAGGCCACCGACACGCGTCCGGTGGAGCTGAAGAACCAGGGCGTGCGGCCGCGGGTGTGGTTCGGCGAGCGGTGGATCACCTCGATCTTCGACCTGTTCGAGGAGAACGTCCGCTACTTCCCGGCGCTGCTGCCGGAACCGGAGGAAGAGGATCCGCTGGCGGCGCTGGACTCCGGCCGGGCGCCGACGCTGGCGGAACTGCGGCTGCACAACGGCACCATCTGGCGCTGGAACCGGCCGGTCTACGACCTGGTGGACGGGGTTCCGCACCTGCGGATCGAGAACCGGGTGCTTCCGTCGGGGCCATCGGTGGTGGACATCGTCGCCAACGCCGCGTTCTTCTACGGCGTCCAGCGGGCGCTCACCGAGCAGGACCGGCCACTGTGGACTCAGATGTCGTTCGCGGCGGCGGAGGAGAACTTCTACGCCGGTGCCCGGCACGGCTTCGACGCGCACCTGTACTGGCCGAGCGTCGGCTGGGTGTCGCCGGACGAGCTGGTGATGCGCCGCCTGCTGCCGATGGCGCACGACGGCCTGCAGGCGTGCGGCGTGTCGGACGCGGCCCGCGAACGCTACCTGGGCGTGATCGAGAAGCGGTGCCTGGCGAAGCGCAACGGCGCGACGTGGCAGCGGGAAACGGTTGCGCTGCTGGAAGATCGCGGCGCGGACCGGCGCGGAGCGCTGGCGGGAATGCTGCGCCGCTACATCGACCTGGCGGACAACGGAGACCCGGTCCACACCTGGCCGGTGGGCTGACCCCACCGGCCTCCCACCCCACCGGCCTCCCACCCCACCAGACGACGTCTCCCACCAGACGACGTGCCCCACCGGACGACATGCCCCACCGAACGACGTGCCCCACCAGACGACGTGTCCCACCGCAATTTCCATTGAAATCGAAGGTCCAACTTCAATGGAAATTGCGGGGTGTCGGCATGTCGGACCACGACACGCCGACGCCTGTGGACAACTCCCGCAATTTCAATGGAAATCGAAGGTCCGATTTCCATTGAAATTGCGGCACCACACGGGTTGGGGACGGGCATGGCGTGAGCCGAGGTGGGGTGGTGCGTGAACTGGGCGCGGTGAGGTGGGGCGAGCCGAGGCGGGGTGAGCCGAGGCGGGGTAAGGCGAGGCGGGGCAAGGCGAGGTGCGGTGAGGTGAGCTGAGGGGAGGGGGTGGGGTGACGTGGGCTGGGTGGGTTCAGAGGGCTTCGTCGACGTCGAGGGTGGGGCGGCCGTTGTGGTGGGCCAGACGGGCCCTGATTCCGAAGACCTCTGCGAGCAGGTTCTCGTCCAGGACTTCGGTCGGGGTTCCCGTCCTGGTGACCTCGCCCTCGTGGAGGACCGCGATGCGGTCGCAGAACTCCGCCGCATGTCGGAGGTCGTGCAGCGTCATCAGGACCGTCAGGCCGTCGCTCGCCAGGTCGCGGAGGAGGCGGAGGATGCTGTACTGATGCCGCAGGTCCAGGTGGTTCGTCGGCTCGTCGAGCACGAGGACCCGCGGCTGCTGCGCCAGCGCACGCGCGATCGCCGCTCGCTGCCGCTCGCCACCCGACAACGTGCGCACATCTCGTTCCGCCGCGTCCAGAAGTCCGGTGGCGCGCAGGGATTCGTCGACGATGCGCTGGTCCGCCGCCCGCATCCGCTCCAGCAGGCCCAGGTGCGGCAGCCGGCCTTGCGTCACCACTTCGCGCACGGTCAACGCCGCGCGGTTCTCGGTTTCCTGCACGGTCGCGGCGAGGATCCGGGCCAGCTCGCGTCGCCCGGCCTTGGTCCGCCCTGCCACTTCGATGGTTCCGGCCGTCGGCTCGATCGCCCGGTACAGCGCGCGCAGCAACGTCGTCTTGCCGCTGCCGTTCGGGCCCACCAGCCCGAACACCTCGCCCTCCCGCACCTCGACGTCCACATCGGACAGCACCGCTCGGCCGCCCAGCTCCACGCGCGCTCCGCGCACCCGCACGCTCATGCGATCCTCCGCTGCCGCCGGAGCATGATCAGGAACAGCGGCCCGCCCACCATCGCCGTGAGCACCCCGACCGGCAGTTCGGACGGCGCGATGACCAGCCGCGCCACCAGATCCGCCAGCACCAGGAACACCGCGCCGAGCAGGGCCGACACCGGCAGCATCCGCCGTGCTTCGGCGCCGACCAGGAAGGCCGCCGCGTGCGGCACCAGCAGGCCGACGAACACGATGCCGCCCGCCACGGCGACCGCGGTCCCGGCCAGCAGCGAAATCCCGACCAGGCAAGCCATCCGGAAGGCCCGGGCGTTGAGCCCGAGCGCGGCGGCCGCGTCGTCCCCGCCGTGCAGCACGTTCATCCAGCGGCCCGCCGCCACCGCCGCGATCAGGCCGATCACCAGCACCGCCGCGGGCACCGGCAGCGACTCCCAGCGCGCGGCCCCGAGCCCGCCGGTGATCCAGAACAGCACCTGCTTGGCCTGGTCACCGGTCGCGAAGACGTGCAGCACCAACGACGTCGCCGCGTAGGCCACCTGGCCGACCGCGAGCCCGCCGAGCACCAGCGTCGTCACCGATCCGGAGCGCCCGGCCACCGCCAGCACCACGACCAGCGCCAGCAGCCCGCCGAGGAACGCGGCCAACGGCAGCCCCAGCGCCCCGGCGCCCAGCACCATCACCAGCGATGCCGCGAAGCCGGCGCCTTCGGACACCCCGAGCAGGTAGGGGTCGGCCATCGGGTTCGCGGTGACCAGCTGCGCGATCGCGCCGGAGAGCGCGAGCGCCGCGCCGACGACGATGCCGGTCACCACCCGCGGCATCCGCGAATCCCACACGATCGCGGCCCGCACCCGCGTCCAGTCCGCGTCGATCCAGGGCACCACCGGCTCCAGCACGATCCGCCAGACCTGGTCCAGCGGCAACCGGACCGAGCCCAGCGACACGGCCAGCGCGCCGATCACGACCAGCGCGATCAGCAGCACGGCGTGCACCAGCACCAACCGCGCCCTCATGCGCTGTGCAGGTCCCGGGCCAGCCGCTCGACGGCGTCGGGGAACCGGATGCCCTCGGTCAGCTCGACGAGCGGGATCGTGCTGAACCGCTGCTCGCGGACCGCGGGCGTGCCCGAGGCGAGCGGATGCCCGGTCAGGTACGCCTGCTTGTTCTGCACCGGAGCGGCCAGGTAGTCGACGAGCACGATCGCCCGCGGGGCCCGCGCCGCCACCTGCTCCCAGCTGACGTCGGCGAAAACCTCCGGCACGTCGCCGAAGACGTTGCGCCCACCGGCCCGGCGCAGCGCATCGTGCCCGACGCCGTTGCCGCCGAGCGTGAAGGCGGCCTGCTCGCCGGAGTCGTAGACGAAGACGTCGACGGGCTCAGCGCCGGTCAGCCGCTCCTCGACCGCGCGCACCCGCTGCTCGATCCCGGCCGCGACCTGCCGAGCGTTCTCCTGCAGGCCCAGCACCTCGCCGAACATCGCGATGTCCGACAGCAGCGTGTCCATCCCGGCCGGGTTCGCGGCGCAGGACTCGGAGAGCAGCAGCGTGCGGATGCCGTTGTCCTCGAACGTCTTCCGGCTCCGGCCCTCCGTGTCGTCGAAGGCGCTGCTGTAGCCGCCGACGACCAGGTCGGGCTCGGTTTCGAGGATGCGCTCGTAGGACGGGTACTGGTCGGCGAGCAGCGGCACCCCGGCGTACGCGGCGGCCACCGACGCCGGCGGCGCGAGATCGTCCGGGTAGGCCGTGCCGACCAGCCGATCGCCCAGGCCGAGCGCCAGCAGGATCTCGGTGGCGTGCTGGTTGAGGCTCACCACGCGCTTCGGCGGTTCGGGGAACACCTCGGTGCTGCCGCAGTTCTCGACGCGCAACCCGTCGGCCCGCGATTCGGCGTTGGCGCAGCCCGCGAGGGACAGCGCGACTAGGACGAGGACGAATAAGCGGCGCATCTTGCCCTCCAGGGCGAACGAGCCTGCGCCGAAGCCGGGGCCGCGCGGGCGGCCGCGAGTCCCTGACCCCGACCGCAGACCACGGCGGTCGTTGGAGCCATCCCTCGCGAGCGGGTGATCGGGCTCGCCGCGCATCGCGCGGCCTACCGTTGCGGGTCAGCGCCGGACTTCGACCGGCTTCCCCCGCTCGCAGGGTCTGCCGAGGATGCTGCCCCACGCGTCGAACCGGGTCAACCGGGCATTTTCCTCCCACGCCGCAACGTCTTCGCTGCTCATCGCGGTCGCAGCGAGGACTCGCCCGACAGATGAGATCAACGCCTCCATCCGACTTAGTTGCCATATGGTGGCAGTAGCTAGAGTCTGTCGATAGCGAAGGGAGACGCTCAATGGCGCAGCAGTACGTGTTGCCGGAGTTGGATTACGACTACGCGGCGTTGGAGCCGGCGATCGCCGGTGAGATCAACGAGTTGCACCACAGCAAGCACCACGCGGCGTACGTCAAGGGCGCCAACGACACGGTGGAGAAGATCGCCGAGGCGCGGGAGAAGGGTGACTTCTCCTCCATCGTGGGGCTGGAGACCACGCTGGCGTTCAACCTGGCGGGGCACTCGCTGCACCTGGTGTGGTGGAAGATCCTCTCGCCCAA